>NZ_JBFUJV010000004.1:0-262409 GCF_056401175.1 Nocardioides sp. P4_G10
GGCCGGGGTCAGCGGACGCTCCGCGCTGGCGGCCGTCGGCGGCGTCTGGCGCGGCTACGCCCGCCGGCACCCCGGCCGCTACGCCGCCACCCGGCTGCCGCTCGACGCGTCGACCGCGGCCGCCAGTGCCGGCCCGCGCCACGCCGAGCTGTCGCGCGCCGCGCTGCGGGGCTACGCCCTGTCCGGCGACGACGAGACACACGCCGTGCGCCTGCTCGGCGCCACGTTCCACGGCTACGCCGCGCTCGAAGCGGCCGGCGCCTTCAGCCACGGCGGGCCGTCCGCGCCCGCGTCCGACGACACGTGGGAGCGCGTGATCGACGGCCTCGACACCCTGCTCCGCTCCTGGGAGACCCGATGACCGACCTGTCCCTCGACGCCCTGGCTGCCCTCGTGAAGGGGGCCCTCGAGCTCGAGCGCACCGGCCGCGGCCTGCTGCCCCACCGGCTGCCCGCGTGGGCGCGGCGCCAGTCCGACGACCCGCAGCTCCACCTCGTCGAGGCCCAGCCCGCCGGCGTACGCCTCGCGCTGCGCACCGCGGCCACCCGCCTCGAGCTCGACGTGCTGCCCACCAAGCGGCGCTACGTCGGCGCCCCGGCGCGGCCCGACGGCTGGTACGACGTGCTGGTCGGCGGCGAGCTCGTCGACCGTCAGCAGGCGCCCGGCGGCAACGTGCTCGACGTCGACATGATGACCGGTGCCAGCACCTTCACCGCCGGAGAGCCGACGACCCTCGTCATCGCGCTGCCCGCGGGCGAGGCGGACGTCGAGGTCTGGCTGCCCCACGACGAGCAGACCGAGCTGATCGCCCTCCGGGCGGACGCCCCGGTGGCCCCGGTCGTGGACGACCGTCGCCGCTGGGTGCACCACGGCAGCTCCGTCAGCCACGGCTCCGTCGCGGTCCACCCGACCGAGCCGTGGCCGGTCGTCGCCGCCCGGCTGGCGGGGCTCGACCTGGTCAACCTCGGCCTCGGCGGCAGCGCCCTGCTGGACCCGTTCGTCGCCCGCACCATCCGCGACACCCCGGCCGACGTGATCAGCCTCAAGCTCGGGATCAACCTGGTCAACCAGGACCTGATGCGCCGTCGCGCCCTGGGGCCGGCCCTTCACGGCTGGCTCGACACGATCTGCGACGGCCACCCCACCACGCCGATCCGTCTCGTCTCGTCCGTCTTCTGCGGCATCCACGAGAGCGTGCCCGGACCGACCGGACCCGACATGCAGGCGCTCGCCGAGGGCCGGGTCGCCTTCGTCGCCACCGGCGACCCGGAGGCGGTGGCTCGAGGAGCGCTGACCCTCGAGGTGGTGCGCGAGGTGCTCGCCCAGGTCGTCGAGCGGCGCGACGACCCCCACCTGTCGTACGTCGACGGGCTCGCGCTCTACGGCCCGGCGGACGCCGAGCGGCTGCCGCTGCCCGACAATCTCCACCCCGACTCCGCCACCCACCGGCTCATCGGCGAGCGGTTCGCGGCGCTCGGGGACTGGTAGCCGGAGCGGTCAGGCGTCGTTGGCGCAGCGGAAGCCGATGTTGCCCGAGGAGGACTCGGCGGTGTTCGAGGAGCGCGCCGCGACGCGGTATCGGTTGCAGTAGCTGTCGTGGCAGAGGTAGGACCCGCCGCGCATGACCCGGCTGACGAGGCCGTCGGCCGTGTCGTCCGGCTCCGCCGCGATCGGGTCGACGACCGGGTCCTCCCCGGCGCGGTCGGCGTACTCCGTCGGGCGGAACGCGTCCTGGCACCACTCCCACACGTTGCCGACGGTGTTGTGCAGTCCGTAGCGGTTGGGCTGGAACGCGGTCGCTGGCGCGGTCGTGAGATGCCCGTCCTCGAGCGTGTTGTGCCGGGGGAAGTCGCCCTGCCAGATGTTGCAGCGCCAGCGGCCGCCGTGGGTGAGCTCGTCGCCCCAGGGGTAGCGCGCGCGGTCGAGGCCGCCGCGGGCAGCGTGCTCCCACTCGGCCTCGGTCGGCAGCCGCTTGCCGGCCCAGCGGCAGTAGGCCTGGGCGTCACGCCAGGAGACGTGCACGACCGGGTGGTTCTGCAGGTCGCCGATGTCCGAGAGCGGCCCGGCCGGGTGGCGCCAGTCGGCACCCCGCACGGCCAGCCACCACGGCACGCCGGCGGCCCGCTGCAGGACGTCGGCCGGCGCGGCCTGCACGGCGAGGTGGAACACCGCGGACACGCCGTCGCGCTCCGCCTCGGTCACGTGGCCCGTGGCCTTCACGAAGGTGGCGAACTGCGCGTTGGTCACGGCCTTGGTGTCGATGAGGTACGGCGAGACGCGGACCGCGTGCACGGGGCCCTCCCCGTCGGCGACGTAGCCGTCACCGTGGCTGTCGCCCATCCAGAACGTCGATCCCGGGATCTGGACCTGGCCGCGGGTGCTGCGCCCGCCGCTCCGGACCTCCGACGACGCGGCACCGGGGTCGGTGCGGCCGGCCGTCGGCGCGCAGCAGGAGGCCGGTTCGGTGGTCATGGGACGGACGCTACACAGGACGGGCCAGAGTAAGTCGATAGGGTCAGTTGACTTAATCACTCCGGAAGGAACCACATGCCATCTCGGAAGCTGCTCACGGCGATCGCCGCGCCAGCCGTCCTCACCCTGGCCAGCGTCGCCCCCGCCCTCGGCGGCACGCAGGCCGGCACCGCCAGCGCCGCGCCCGCCAAGCCGGCCTCGTCGCAGGCGCCGCGCCCCAACCTCGTCTTCGTCATGGCCGACGACCTCGGCTGGGCCGACCTCAGCAGCGGCCTGCCCAACGGCGGCTACGCCAACGACTTCAACGAGACCCCGCAGCTCGACCGGCTCGCGGCGGAGGGGCAGAGCTTCACCGAGGCGTACGCCTCCGTGCAGTGCAGCCCCACCCGCACCGCGCTCCACACCGGCCAGTACGCCACCCGCCCGACCAACAACACCTACGCGGTGAGCGGGATCGCCGGCCAGGCGGGCGACCCCCTGCTCGGGGCGCCGCACGGTCGGCCCGAGGACGGCCGCTCGGCGGTCCCGGTCGGCTACCCGACCATAGGCGAGACCCTGCAGGGCGCCGGCTACGCCACCGGCTACTCCGGCAAGTTCCACGTGGCCGGTTCCGCGGACGAGATCGTCGCGAGCCACGGCTTCGACGAGAACTGGGGGGGAAGCCAGAACTCGCACGCCACCTACTACTTCGCGACGAACGACCAGTTCAACGACTCGGTCTCGCCGAGCCTCGACCAGTTCGCGGCGGACTACACCCAGGACTACGTCGACGCGAACATCGCGCCCTACAGCCACGGTGTGAGCGAGGCCCAGCTCGACGCCCTGGTCGGCACCGACAAGCACGTGACCGACGCGCAGACCGATGCGGCCATCGACTTCATCGACCGCAGCAAGGACGAGCCCTTCTTCGCCTTCGTCAGCGAGTTCGCGCCGCACTTCCCGGTCAACGACGCCCAGGCCCGTTCCGACCTGCTCGCAAAGTACCGCGCGAAGGCGCCGGGGTCGGCCCCCGCGAAGCCGTCGTACGCCGCGCTGACCGAGGCTGTCGACCAGTCGGTGGCCCGCATCGTCGACTACCTCGAGACCACCCCCGACCCGCGCAACGGCGGCAAGCCGCTCGCCGACAACACGCTCGTCATCTTCACCTCCGACAACGGCGGCGAGGAGGACCCGATCGAGGCGGGCGCCTGGAACGGCCCGCTCCGTGAGGACAAGGGGTTCATGTACGAGGGTGGCGTGCGCGTGCCGTGGATCGTGTGGAGCGGTGGCTCCGACCTCGTCCGCGGCGGCGGGCGCACCAACGAGACGATCGTCAACAGCACCGACCTCTACACGACGCTCGCGTCCTACGCGCAGGCCGAGCTGCCCGCTGGTGTCCCGCTCGACGGCGTCGACCTGAAGCCGGCCTTCAGCAAGGGCACGACGATCAACCGCGACCACTTCCACCACGTCCCCGGCTACGTCCGGTTCGGCGGCCAGGTGCAGTCGCGACCGTTCTCGAGCGTCCGCGACGGCCGCTGGAAGCTCTACTACGAGTACACCGACGGCTCCTTCGAGCTCTACGACCTGACGACCGACATCGGCGAGACCACCGACCTCGCGGCCGACCGGCCCGGCCAGGTGCACCGCCTCGGCCAGAAGCTGATCGCCTGGCTCGACGAGACCGACGCGCCGCTCGCGACGCTGCGGGCAGGGCAGCCGCCGCGCGTGTTCGACGACGTCAGGGGCGAGACCTACGCCAACGGCACGATCACCCGACGCCGCGGCGAGACGATCACCGTCACCGCGGGCCAGTCGGTCCCGTTCGTGCTGCCCCGGCCGTAGCAGCCACGACCCGACGGGCCCGGACGCGTGCGTCCGGGCCTGTCGTGCGGGTCAGACCCTAGAGTCGGCCCATGGCACGCTACGGCGCTCAGTTCGGCCCCGACATCACCTTCCTCGGCGTCCCGGCGTGCGACCTCGACGACGAGGCGACGTACGCCGACGCGGACGTCGTGGTCGTCGGGGCGCCGTTCGACGGTGGCACGTCGCACCGGCCGGGCACGCGCTTCGGCCCGCAGGCCATCCGGATGACCGACTACCTGCCGCACGACGGCTCGCGGCCCTCGCTGGCGCTGCGCACCGACGCGCTGCAGGACCTCAAGGTCGTCGACGCCGGCGACGTCGAGCTGCCGCCCGGCGACATCGAGACCACCCTCGGGCGGCTCGAGGCGGCCGTCGAGAAGGTGACCCGCGCAGGCGCGATCCCGGTCGTGCTCGGCGGCGACCACTCGATCGCCTACCCCGACGCCAAGGGCGTGGCCAACGTGCTCGGCCACGGCCGCGTGTCGATGATCCACTTCGACGCGCACGCCGACACCGGCGACATCGAGTTCGGCTCGCTGTGGGGGCACGGCCAGCCGATGCGCCGGCTCATCGAGTCGGGAGCGCTGCGCGGCGACCGGTTCCTCCAAGTGGGGCTCCGCGGCTACTGGCCCGGTCCGGAGACCCTCGACTGGATGGCCGCGGAGCGCATGCGGTCCTACGAGATGACCGAGATCGTGCACCGCGGGCTGACGGAGTGCCTGACCGAGGCCTTCGGCATCGCGACCGACGAGTGCGACGGGGTCTTCCTCTCCGTCGACATCGACGTCTGCGACCCTGGCCACGCGCCCGGGACCGGCACGCCGGAGCCCGGTGGGCTGACGGCGCGCGAGCTGCTCGACTCCGTACGACGGATCTGCCTCGAGCTGCCCGTCGTCGGGATCGACGTGGTGGAGGTCAGCCCGCCCTACGACCACGCCGACATCACCGCCGCCCTGGCCAACCGTGTGGTCCTCGAGGCCCTCTCGGCGATCGCCCGCAAGCGGCGCGACGAGCGCGACGGGACGACCTGGGACCCGGGCCGTCCGCTGCTCGACCGCTAGGGAGGCCCGGGTCGTCCGGCCCCGTCGAGCGGGTCCTTCGGGCCTGACGTCGACGGGGCCGGTCGGCGCACGCTGGAGGTCCGACGAGCCCTGGAGGTCCCGATGCTCACCCACCAGTACGCCCAGCACGACTGGTCGCCCACGTCGATCGCGCTCGTGTTCTTCGCCATGGCAGCGCTCTTCCTGGTCGGCATGGGCATCTTCCTGATCGGGGCGAACCGCGAGCAACGCGGCACCACCGCCCGCCACGCGCATGGCGGGAAGGCGCACGGCCCACTGCTGCACTGACCAACGTAGGCAGTTCGACGCCAGCCAGGCGGGACTGAGCGGGGCGGCGGGGTCGCGCCCGGCGAACTGCCTAGGTCAGTGGGCCACGAGCCCCTCGACGTACGTCACGCGGCGGTCGCGTAGGCGTGGCTGGCAGCCACGATGCCGAGGACGATGGCGAGCTCGGCTTCGTCGCGCGGTCCGAAGACCATCACGAAGCCGGGGGAGAGGCGCGATCCCGCCCACATGTGCGGCCGGCCCCAGCCCTGGGTGACGAGGTCGGCGGCCAGGTCGGGCGGCAGGACGAGGTGCATCGACCCGTCGTGCTCCGGGTGCAGGTGCGCGAACTCGCCGACCTGCGGCACCAGCCACGCCTGCGGGTCGGGCGAGCCCTCGCGGAGGGTGAGCCCTCGCGCGCCGGGCACGGAGATGCGGGACGGACCGACCTCCACACCGGCCAGGGTGCGGAGCTCGTCGAAGAGCCGCTCCTGCAGGTGCGCCGGGGCGTTCTGGGACTCCTGCTGCTGCGGGATGGTCCAGCTCACCTCGGGGCGGGTGCCCGCCCGCTGCGGCAGCTCGCCGTCGGGCAGCGTGGCCCAGCGGACGTCCGACCGCAGGCCGGCCGGGGTGGCGCCGAGCTCGGTCACGTGGGTCAGGCGGTGGGAGATCCAGTCGCCGAGCTGGTGGACGGCGTCGGCGGTGAGCTGGTGGCCGCCCCGCCCGCGGTGGGCGACGGTCGGGGCGCCCGACTCGGACAGCAGGTAGAGCCAGGTCCGGTCGAGGAGCTCGCGGGGGATGACGTGGTCGCCCTCGCCCTGGGCGACGAAGACCGGCAGGTGGGCCAGTCGTCCGGGGTCGGTCGCGAGGCCCGCCTCGAAGGGGAGGGTGCCGTAGAGGATCGCGGCCCCGGCGAACCGGGCCGGGTCGTCGAGCACGAGGCCGCCGGCGAAGGCCGCGCCCCCGCTGAAGCCCACGAGGAGCACGGGACGTCCCGCGGGCGCGACCTCGTCGAGCCAGCTGCGGAACCAGTCCATCGTGCTGCGCAGCGACTCCTCGACCGGGCGCCCGATGCCGCGGTTGGCGAACCACGCGTAGCCGCCGCCCTCGGCGATCGGCGCCCGCACCGCGGCGTACGCCGGCCCGGCCGGCAGGTGCGCGGCGAGGCCGAGGATCTGTGCCTCGTCGGAGCCGCGGCCGTGCAGCAGCACGACCAGCGGCGCCGTCGGGTCGGTGGAGCCGTGCACCGCGACCACCGGTGGGGCGAAAGGACCCGAGCTCATCGCACGTCGTCCTCGGCCAGCGGGACCAGCTCGCCGGCGGTGCGGACCCCGCCCCAGCGGCGTACGTCGCCGGGGAGGTCGAGGCGCTCGACGGGCGCCGCGTCGGCGAAAGCGCCCCACTCGGCGCGGGGCAGCATCCACATCACCTCGAACTCGTTGCCGTCCGGGTCCTTGCCGTAGATGCTCTTGGTGGCACCGTGGCTCGACTCGCCGGTGTAGGCGTCGAGCTCGGCCAGCGTGAGGCGGGCCTGCTCGAGCTCGTCGATCGTGTCGACCTGCCAGGCGAGGTGGTAGAGCCCCAGCCCGCCGCGGGGCCGCGGCGGCTGGGCGCCGACCCCGAACAGGCCGAGGTCGTGGTGGTTGCCCGAGCGGGGGAGCCTCAAGAAGGCGGCGTTCGCGCGGGGCTCGCGCGCCATCACCGTCATGCCGAACGCCCGGGAGTAGAAGGAGATGCTCTGCTCCAGGTCCGACACGTACAGGACGGCGTGGTTGAGGCGGACGGCGTTGACGGTCATGGTGCGCTTCCTCTGGTGGTGCGGTGGGTTGGCGGGTTCTCGGTGGGCTGTCGGGACGTGCCGGTCAGGCGGCGACGCCGAAGCCGCCGGTCCAGGAGACCTTCTCGTTCGCGGCGAGGGTGAGCTGCAGGAAGCCGAGGGCCTCGAGCTCGCGGGCTCGCTTGAGCGATCCGGCGTCGATGGCGTTGACGCCACCGGAGGTGACGATCCCGGCGAGGGTGGCCTTGGCGTCGGCGTTGTCACCGGCGATCAGGACCGTGGTGGTCAGCGGGCCCACGGTGCTGGAGGCGAGGGTGCCCGCGAAGGTGGTGTTGAAGGCCTTGAGGACCTTGGAGTCCGGCAGGGCGGCGGCGATCTCGGCGGCGGCGGAGCCGTCGGCCGGGACGACGAGGTCGTCGAAGGTCTCGAAGTCGAGCGGGTTGGTGATGTCGACGACGACCTTGCCGGCGAGCTGCTCGCCGCGCTTGGCGATGACGTCGGCGACGGCGGGGTAGGGGACGGCGAGGACGACGACGTCACCGGTGATGGCGGTGTCGACGTCGCTCTGGCCGAGCTGCTGGACGCTGTGGCCGCCCTTGGCCGCGATCGAGGCGATGGCCTGGCTCATGTTGCCGGTGCCGATGATGCTGAGGTTCGTCATGGTGCGCTCCTGGGGGGTGGTGGTGCGGCAACCATTTGGTTGTCACTTCAAGTAACACTCTACACGCATTGGTTGTTCCGTCAAGTAAACGCTATCCTTGTCCCATGGAGACCCAGTGGCTCGACCAGACCGAGCGCGAGGCCTGGCTGCGCCTGATCGCAGTGGTCGAGCTGCTCCCGGGGGTGCTCGACACCCAGCTGCGCAGCTCGTCAGGGGTGACCCACTTCGAGTACCTCGTGCTCGCGATGCTCTCGGAGGCTCCCGACCGGACCCTGCGCATGACGGCCCTCGCCCAGCGGACCAACGCCACCCTGCCGCGCCTGTCCCACGTCGTACGACGCCTCGAGGACCGCGCGCTCGTCGAGCGGTTCCCCTGTCCGGAGGACGGCCGCGCCACCAACGCCCGCCTCACCGAGGCCGGGTGGGACGCGGTGGTCGCCGCTGCGCCGGGGCACGTCGACACCGTGCGGCACCACGTCCTCGACCCGCTCACCCGTGAGCAGCTCGGCCAGCTCAAGGAGATCGGTGACGCGCTCCTGTCCCGGCTCGACCCCGACGGGCGGATGACCGCGCTCTACGACCCGGAGCGGTCGGAGTAGGAGGCAGCCGCGGTCGTGCGCCTCAGGCGGCGGGTCCCTCCGCGGCGACGGCCGGCGAGATGTAGAAGTTGTCGCGGAACAGCCCGGTGGGGTCCCACCTCCGCTTGAGCTCGCGCAGCCGCGCGAGGTGGGCGGGCGGGAACGCGCGCTCCAGCCAGACCGGCCCGATCCCGGTCTCGAAGCTGAGGTAGCTGCCGGACAGGTGCGGCACGAGCCGCTCCCAGGCGTCGTCGAAGCGACTGCTCGCGCCGAAGCCCGACAGCGAGAAGGCTGCGCTGCGACCGGCGTACGCCGTCGCGTCGCTCGGCACGTCGCTGACCGCGCCACCCACCGCCCGGATCGAGAAGAAGTACGACACCCCCGCGTCGAGCAGGTCGGCCACCTCCGCGGACAGCTCGGGCGTGAGGTGGTCCGCCAGTCCCGAGTGGGTGTGCGGCTCGCCCTGTCCCTGCTGCGGCTCGTCGCTGCTGAACAGCCCCATCACCTGGTCGTACGTCGTCAGCACGACGTCCTGCTGCACGAGTGGCGCCACCTCGGCGACCGGCTGCAACCGCTCCACGACGGCCTCGGGGTCGGCGGCGTCGACGACGAGCATCGCCTGCGCGATCCTCCGACCGCCGCGCCGCTGGCCCAGGATGACCTGGCCGGTGAGCGTGCGGTCGGCCTCCTCGATCGCGCGACCCCACCGCTCGAGGAAGGTGGCGGTGTCGCTGGCGTCGAAGGCGAGCTGGGCGAACGCGATCGTCCCGACGCGCGCCGCGGTGAAGTCGAAGGACGTGGCGATGCCGAAGTTCGACCCCGCCCCGCGCACGGCCCAGAAGAGGTCGGGCTCGTCGTCGGGAGTGGCACGCACGACACGTCCGTCGGCGAGCACGAGCTCGACCGCGGTGAGGTGGTCGATGGTCAGCCCGTGCGAGCGAGCGAACCAGCCCACCCCGCCCGCGGTCGCCAGCCCACCGACCCCCACGCCGCCGTAGTCGCCGCTGCTGATCGCCAGGCCGTGCGGCGACAGCGTCCTGGCGACGTCGCCCCACCGCGCACCGGGTCCGATGCGGACCGTGCCGGCCTCGACGTCGAGGACCTCGATCGAGCTCAGCGCGCTGACGTCGATGACCAGCCCGCCGTGGTTGAGGGACCGCCCGGAGATGCCGTGACCGGCGCTGAGGATGCCGAGCGGAAGCTCGCGGTGCTCCCGCGCGAACGCCACTGCCTCCTGGACCTCCGGCACGGTCCGCGGCCGCAGGGCCAGGCCGGGTGCGCCACCGCGCAGGTAGCCGGACCGGTAGCGGGCGTACGCCGCATCACCGGGCTCGACGGCGCGCTCGGCCAGCGCGGCCGGGAGGTCGTCGTACGCGATGCCGGGCAGTCGCCTCGCCAGCGCTGCCGGACCGCGGACGCGGGACCTCTCCTTCGTGCCGCTGGTGCTGCGGGCCTCCGCGACCCGCTCGTGCACCTCGTCGAAGAGGCCGGCGAAGCGGCGCAGCCCGCCCTCGTCGTCGCCCATCACGATGAAGGTGCTGACGCCGTCCTCGACCGCGAGCCGGACCAGGTCGTCGGCCGTCGCCTCGCCGCCGACGTTGAGCAGCCGGGTCACCTCGGCCGGATCCCGGCCGGCGGCGCGGGCTGCCTCGTCGATGGTCGTCATCCCGCGCTGGAGATCGCCGGGCTGGAGGTAGGGGAGCGAGGGCAGCCAGCCGTCGGCGACGCGACCGACGAGCCGCAGCATCCGGGGCTTGAGGGCGCCGAGCCAGATCGGCACCTGCCTGGAGGGCGCCGGCCCGCGCTTCGCACCTCGCACGTGGTGGTGGGTGCCGTCCACGGCGAGCACGGACCGGTCGCCGGTGTCCCAGATGCCGCGGATGACCTCGATGCCCTCGGTCAGGGCGTCGACCGCCTGGCCGGGCGTGAGCCGCGTGCCGCCGTACGCCTCGATCGCGTCCCAGAAGCCGCCTGCGCCGAGCCCGAGCGCGACGCGGCCGCCGCTGAGCAGGTCGAGGCTGGCCACCGACTTGGCGAGCACGGCCGGCTGGCGGAGCGGCAGGTTCAGCACGTTGCCGGAGAGGTGGATCCTCTTCGTGCGCGCGGCCGCGAACGACATCAGCGTCCACGTGTCGAGGAACGACGGCTGGTACGGGTGGTCCTGGAAGGTCGCGAGGTCGTAGCCGAGCTCCTCGCTCAGCAGGGTGAGCTGCACGGGCCGGAGCGGAGTCGCGGCCGTGGGGGTGAGGAACGAGCCGAAGCGCAGGGGATGGCCGTAGTCGGGCATGGACCAAGGATCTGCCGGGCTCGCGCGACGGACAAGTGTGGGTAAGTGACTTACGATGGGTAAGTGACCTCGACCCGCACCGCCCCCCGGCACGAGCACCGCCGCGACCTCATCGACGACGCGACGTGCCGCGAGGCGACCCCGATCCTGGAGTTCGTCGGCCGTCGCTGGACCGGCGCGATCATGTTGGCCCTCGGGCGGGGCGCGACGCGGTTCGGCGAGGTCGAGGCGGCCGTCGACGGACTCTCGGCCCGGCTGCTCACCGCCCGGCTCCGCGAGCTCGAGGCGCACGACATCGTCGAGCGCGAGGTCGTCCCCACCACACCCGTCCAGGTGCGCTACCGGCTCACGGCGCGCGGGCGCGACCTGCTCGCCGCGCTCCAGCCCCTGATGGCCTACCAGCTGCGCTGGGGGGAGTGACCGGAGCCGGCCGTCCGTCCCCGAACGGTGTCCGGGTGGTTCGAGAACGATGTCTACGTCGGACTGCTCGCGGTGGCGACCTACCTCGGCGTGCAGCGCTGGCGTGGGACGGTCATCCGGCCGTCGTAGGCAGGCACGTCGGGGCCCGGACCAGGTACACCTAGATGCCGAGCCCGATCAGCCCCAGCGGCTCGGACATCTCGCTCTCCTCGTAGGCGAAGTGCGACTCGAGGTCGGCCCGGAGGTCCGCGACGGCAGTGACCAGCTCGCCGATCCGACCGGGGTCGGTCCGCACGGCGACCGCCAGGTCGTCGACCCGCTCGAGGTGGTCGTGGACGACCAGGTGCTCCTCGGCCAGGCGGGCCGCGACGGGCGCGTACGCCTCCATCGTCGCGACGGCCGGGAACATGTTCTGGTCCTCGATGGTGTGGTGCATCGTCAGGAAGCGGCAGACCTGCCCGCACAGCCCGGAGACCTGCTGGGCCGTCAGCGACGGCGCCAGCCCGTGGATCCCGGCACGGACGGCCCCGACCTCGCTCGCCCCGAGGCTCGCCCCGGCACCTGACGCGTCCTGGAGGGCGTCGACGGCCCGGGTCAGGGTCTCCAGCTGGTGGCGGAAGTGGTCGTGGACCATCCGCAGGTGGTCGCCGGCCGCGCGCTGGCGCGGCTCCAGCTCGACCGAGCCCGCGACGCGTGGTCGGGTGGCGTCATCGATGGGCGGCACGCGGCCGAGCCTACGGGCGACCCCGCGCCGAGTTGCCTCATCGAGGGGATACCACGCGTCCGCGGCCCGTCACTAGATTCATGAAGTTGGCAGCCGACCGCCTTCGGCATCGGGTCGAACACGTGTGCCGGCCGCCCGAGAGGGAGCGATGAAGACTGCGTCCAAGCTGTTGATCGCGAGCACGACCTCCGTCCTGCTCGCCACCGCGGCCGCCTCATCCGGATCCGGGGCCGTCCAGACCGTCACCACCACCAAGGCACATCCGGGCCACTCGGCCCACGGTGTCACCCCGAGCGACCCGCAGGCCAAGAAGTTCGTGAAGGGTGTCTCCGTCCCGGAGATCACCGAGCACCAGGTCGCCCTGCAGCAGATCGCGTCCCTCAACAACGACACCCGCGAGGTGTTCTCGAGCGGCTACCGGGAGTCGCTCGACTACGTCGTGTCGACGCTGCGCGCCGCCGGCTACCAACCCGAGGTCGACCAGTTCAACTTCCCGTTCTGGGCGGAGACCCAGCCACCGGTCCTCAACATGGTCACGCCGACGCCCAAGACGTACGTCCCCGGCGACGCCGAGGACAGCGACCTGCCCAGCGCCGACTTCATCACCATGGCCAACTCGCCGACCGTGGCGCTCACGAACGCTCCCGTGTTCCCCGTCGGCGGCATCGTCGACCCGCCCACGGGCGGCTCGACCAGCGGCTGCGCAGCGGCTGACTACGCCGGTGTGTCCGGCAAGGTCGCGCTCGTCCAGCGCGGCACGTGCCCGTTCGTCGACAAGTGGGCGCTGGCGCAGGCGGCCGGAGCCACAGGCGTGCTCATCTACAACGAGGGCAACACCCCGGCGCGGCAGAACCCGATCTTCGTCGACAACCAGCCCGACCCCCCGGCGACGATCGCCGCGGTGATCAGCAGCTACACCCTCGGCAACGAGCTGCTCCAGGCCTACAAGCAGGGGCAGAACCCGACGGTCGACTTCAAGGTCTACGGGAGCTTCACGGACCGTTTCCTGCCGCAGGTGATCGCGGAGACGCGTGGTGGCGACCCCAACCACGTCGTCGTCGTCGGCGCGCACCTCGACTCCGTGCCTGCGGGTCCGGGCATCAACGACGACGGCTCCGGCACGGCGACGCTGCTCGCCCAGGCCCAGGAAGTGGCCAAGGGGCACTACAAGCTCCGCAACAAGATCCGGTTCATGTGGTTCGGCGCCGAGGAGAACGGGCTGGTCGGCTCGTCCTACTACGCCAGCAACCTCAGCCAGAGCGAGGTCGACAAGATCGACGTGATGCTCGACTACGACATGCTCTCGTCGGCCAACTACATCCGCGGGGTCTACGACGGTGACGGCAACGCCGCCCCGGGCAACCCCACCGGGCCGGAGGGCTCGGGCAAGGTCGAGCAGGTCTTCGACGACTGGTTCAGCGCCCAGGGGCTCGAGAGCTCCCGTCGGGCGTTCGACGGTCGGTCCGACTACGTGGGCTTCACCGAGCGCGGGATCCCGTCGGGCGGCATCTTCGCCGGCGCCGAGGGAGTCAAGACGGCCGAGGAGGCAGCGGTCTACGGCGGCGCGGCAGGCTCGTGGTTCGACCCGTGCTACCACCAGCTCTGCGACAACCTGATCACGGTGATGACAGGGGTCCCGGCGCTCGACGCCCAGGGTCTGGCCCCCGGTGGCACCGAGGCCCAGAAGCACGCCGCGCAGCGGGCGATGGCAGGGGGAGCGATCAAGAGCCTCACCGAGCTCTCGGCCGCTGCCAGCTACGCCGTCTACTACTTCGCCGCCTCGAAGGACCCCTTCAGCGCGAAGGTGCACAAGGCCCGGAAGTCGGCCAAGGCCGACAGGACCCGTCCTGACTTCACGTGGCGCGGCCACGGAAACCGGGTCCGCCGCTAGGGAGCACGACAGGAGCGACGACAGGAGCCGCAGGTCAGCACCTGACCTGCGGCTTCTTCGTGCCCTGGGCGCCGCAGCCTCAGTGGTCGACAGCAACGGGGTCGGAGGCGTGGGCCGGCTCGTGACCGGACTTGCAGGAGCCTGGTTGGTCAGCCATGATTGACTCAATTGTTGTTGAGCGAATGGTTTGGGTGATGGACTTCGACGGGCGGGTGGCGGGCTTGTCGGCCTTGGCTGAGCCGGCCCGCCTGCGCATCGTCGACCTGCTCGGCGCCGGCGACGCGTCTCCTGGAGAGCTGCGCGCCGAGCTCGGGTTGCCCTCGAACCTGCTGGCCCACCACCTGAAGGTCCTGGAGGACGCCGGCATCGTGTCCCGGCACCGCTCGCACGCGGACAAGCGCCGCACGTACCTCCGGGTGCACCGCGGCAGGTTGGCCGGTCTGCTACCCGCTGCGTCGTCGACAGCTGGTGCCGCAGCGGAACGGGTGGTGTTCGTGTGCACTGCGAACTCGGCGCGTTCGCAGCTGGCGGCGGCGCTCTGGCGGGAGGCCAGCCCCATTGCGGTCACGTCCGGCGGCACGCACCCCGGTGCGGCCATCGCCCCCGGTGCCCTGGCCGCAGCCCGGCGCCATGGACTGGCCTTGGTCCAGGAGCGGCCCCAGTCCCTCGCCGGCCTGCTGCGCGACGGTGACTACGTCGTGACGGTGTGCGACGCCGCCCATGAAGAGCTCGTGCCTGCTGACTCCACGTCCGACCCACGGCTGCGCCTGGCGGGCGTGAGCCACTGGTCGGTGCCAGACCCCGTGGCCGCCGGCACCGATGCCGCCTTCGATGCCGCGTACGACGACATCGCCGGCCGCGTGGCCGACCTCGCCGCTCGCCTCCACCGCACCCCTGGTGCCACGACTCCCAGGAGCACACCGTGACCACCGACCAGCAGCCGGAGGCAGGCGACGACGTCCTGCACCGCCTCTCCACCCTGGACCGGTTCCTGCCGGTGTGGATCGGTGTCGCGATGGTCGGCGGGCTGCTGCTCGGTCGTCTCGTCCCGGGACTGGACGACGCCCTGGCGGCCGTCGAGGTCGGCTCGGTGTCGCTGCCCATCGCCATCGGCCTGCTGGTGATGATGTACCCGGTGCTGGCGAAGGTCCGCTACGACGAGCTCGGCCACGTCACCGGCGACCGGCGCCTGCTGGGGACGTCCATCGTTCTCAACTGGGTGCTCGGCCCGGCCCTGATGTTCACGCTCGCATGGCTGATGCTGCCGGACCTGCCGGAGTACCGCACCGGCCTCATCATCGTCGGGCTCGCACGGTGCATCGCGATGGTGCTCATCTGGAACGACCTGGCCTGCGGGGACCGGGAGGCGGCGGCCATCCTCGTCGCGCTCAACGCGGTCTTCCAGATCGTCGCGTTCGCCGTCCTCGGCTACTTCTACCTCGAGGTCCTGCCCGGCTGGCTCGGCCTCGAGCAGGCTGCGCTGGAGGTGTCCATGTGGGACATCGCCGTCTCGGTGCTGGTGTTCCTCGGCATCCCGCTGTTGGCGGGCTTCCTCACCCGCACGCTGGGCGAACGCGCCCGCGGCCGGGAGTGGTACGAGTCGACGTTCCTGCCTCGCATCGGCCCCATGGCCCTGTACGGCCTGTTGTTCACCATCGTGCTGCTGTTCGCCCTCCAGGGCGACACCATCACCAACCAGCCGCTCGACGTCGCCCGCATTGCGCTACCGCTGCTGGTGTACTTCCTGCTCATGTGGGGCGGCTCGATGCTGCTCACCAGGGCCCTCGGCTTCGACTACGGACGCGCCACCGCCGTGTCGTTCACCGCAGCGGGCAACAACTTCGAGCTCGCCATCGCGGTCGCGATCGGTGTCTTCGGCGTCACCTCCGGCCAGGCACTGGCCGGGGTCGTCGGACCCCTCATCGAGGTGCCGGTCCTCGTCGCGCTGGTCTACGTGAGCCTGTGGGCACGCCGCTTCTTCACCAGCACAGACCCCGCCACTTCCCGACGCGCACGTTCAGACGCAGGAGCATGACGATGACCCACGCCACCTCCGAACCGGCCAGCCACGTCGAGACGGCGGACGTCCCGCAGGTCGTCTTCGCCTGCATCCGCAACGGCGGCCGTTCCGTCATCTCACGCGTCCTGACCGAGCACTACGCGGGCGGCCGCGTCATCGCCCTCTCGGCCGGAACTCAACCCGGTGAGCACATCCACCCCGAGGTCGCCGACGCGCTGGAGAAGCTCGGCCTCGACACCTCGGCCGAGACGCCGACCAAGCTGACCCGGGAGACCATCGAGGCCTCGGTCATGGCCATCACGCTCGGGTGCGGCGAGGAGTGCCCCTACGTGCCCGGCGTGACGTACGTCGACTGGCCGGTCGCGGACCCGGGCGGTCAGGACGAGGAGACGGTGCGCCGCATCATCGCCGACATCGACGGTCGCGTACGTCAGCTTCTCGTCGAGCTCGACCCGGACATCCAGCTGCCGCCGTCCGTCCTGGCCTGAGCCACGGGCCGGCGGTTGGAGCCGGTCAGTCGTCCTTGCGCCGCTCGAGGAGCACGGTGTCCCGCCACACTCCGTCGAGCTGCGCGATGCGCGACCGGACTGCGAGGGTGGCGTAGCCGGCCGAGTGGTGCAGCGCGATGGAGGCTCGGTTCTCGGGGAACACCGAGGTCTGCAGCGTCCACAGGCCGCCAGCGTCGGCCTCGTTGACCTGGCGCCAGAGCAGCGCCTTGCCCACGCCGCGACCGCGGGCCGACTCAGCGACGTACACCGAGCTCTCACCGACGCCGGCGTAGCACGCGCGCTCGGAGACCGGCGAGATCGCCGTCCACCCGACGACCCGGGTGACCCCGTCGACGTCAGCCTCGGCGACCCACCGGTGGCCGGGCAGCCACTTCGTCGCCATGGTCGCGAGGTCGGGCACTTCGGTCTCGAAGGTGGCGTTGCGGGTGGCGATGCCCTCGGCGTAGATGTCGCGCACGACCGGGAGGTCGTCGTCGGTCATCGCGCGGGTCGTGACGTCGGCGGGCAGGTCCTCCGGGCAGCAGGGCCGCGCGGCGAGCGTGCCCATGACGACGTCGGCGGCGTGCGGGAGGCCCGTGCAGCAGGCCGGGTTGACCGAGACGTGCTTGCTGGTGCCCACGCGGTCGACGTTGAGGAACCCGACCTCGGCGAGCTTCTGCACGTGGTGGGTGACGGTGGGCTGGCCGATGCCGAGCTCGAGCGCCAGGTCGCCGATGCGGATGTGCCCGGCCGGTGCGGTGGAGACGGCGTGGAGCAGTCGCACGCGCGTGGGGTCGGACAGAGTCGAGAACCAGCCGGCGAACGTCTCGGCCTCGTCGCGGTCCAGCACCAGTGGCGCATCGATCGCTGGCCCGCACGCGGCGTCATCACACGGGGATGCCGCGCCGTCGAGGGCATCCGCGGGCGTCGCGATGGTCTCGTCCTGCGTCGTGGTGGTCACGTCCACAACCTTACATCGAAGACTGTCGATGAAACCCTTGCGTTCATCGACCCAGGTCGATACTGTCCCACTACATCGATCCCCGTCAATGCTCCAGGAGATGTCGTGACCACCTCAGCCAGTCCCACCCCTGCCGCTTCCCTGCCGGTTGCCATCATCGGCGCCGGTCCCATCGGCCTCGCAGCCGCTGCGAACGCCGCCGAGCGGGGCATGGACTTCGTCGTCCTCGAGGTCGGCCCGGATGCCGGCGCCGCGGTGGGTGAGTGGTCGCACGTGCGGCTGTTCTCGGCCTGGTCCGAGCTCGTCGACCCCGCCGCACGCCGTCTGCTGGACGCCGCCGGCACGTGGGCAGCACCCGACGACGACGCCTACCCGACCGGCGGGGAGTGGCGCGACGCGTATCTGCACCCGTTGGCGGCTCTGCTCGACGGCCTGGATGGCGGCTCGGTGCGCTACGGCGCCCGCGTGGTGGGTGTGAGCCGTGCCGGTCGTGACCTGATGGTCGACTCCGGGCGCGAGGGCGACTCGTTCGCCGTGCACGTCGAAGGTCCCTTGGGACGCGAGCGGCTCCTCGCCAGCGCCGTCGTGGACGCGTCAGGCACTTGGACCAGCCCCAACCCCCTCGGGGCCGACGGCTACCCCGCCCTGGGTGAGACGGAGAACGCCGCCCGCTTCACCTACGGCATCCCCGACTTCCGGGACCCGGCCGTCGCCGCCCGGTACGCAGGCAAGCACGTCGCCGTCGCCGGCAGGGGCGCCTCGGCCCAGGGCGTCCTCATCGGCCTCGCCCAGGTTGCCAGGACCGCCTCGGCCACCCGCGTGTCGTGGGTGCTGCGCCGCCCGTCCGTGGGGGACGCGTTCGGAGGTGGCGACAACGACCAGCTCGAGCAGCGCGGCAAGCTCGGCCAGGACGCCAAGGCCGCCGCCGCGAGCGGGCTGGTGACCAACGTGACCCAGTTCCGCACCGAGTCCGTGACCACCCAGGCTGACGGCCGCCTCACCATCGCCTCGGTCAACGGCCAGCAGGTCACCGACGTCGACGAGGTCATCGTCGTCACCGGCTTCCGCCCTGACTTCACGTTCCTGTCCGAGGTCCGCCTCGAACTCGACCCCGCCCTCGGGTCCGCGCGCATCCTGGCCGACCAGATCCACCCGGACCACCACAGCTGTGGCGACGTCCAACCACACGGCCACCGAGAGCTGGCCCAGCCTGAGCAGGGCCTGTTCCTGGTGGGGATGAAGTCCTACGGCCGCGCGCCGTCGTTCCTCGCGATGACCGGCTACGAGCAGGTCCGCTCGGTGGTGGCAGCCCTGGACGGCGACTTCGAGGCCGCCGACAGGGTCGACCTGGTGCTTCCCGAGACCGGGGTCTGCAATGGAGCCGGCACGTTCGACGACCCCGACGCCGTCGCGCTGGCCGGGGTCGGCGGAGGGTGCTGCGGCCCCGCCCCGGCGGACGGCACGCCGCTCCGGCTCGAGCCCCAGCTGCTGACCATCGGCGCGCCGGTTGCGGCCGGCGCGGGTGTGACCTCTGCTGCGAACGAGGAGAGCAGCTCGGGCTGCTGCGGATGACGCAACGCCCGGCGACCGGCGCCGGCGCCGGCGCCGGTCGAGCCAGCCTCGTCAGCCCCGGGTCCGCATCGACTGCGGTCGCGGGGCTGTCCCGCGCTGTCGCCGTGCTGTGCGTGACGGAGATCGTGTCGTGGGGCGTGCTCTTCTACGCCTTCCCGGTCCTGTCCAGCAGCATCAGCGCGGACGAGGGTTGGCCGATGGTCTGGCTGGTCGCAGCCTTCACCCTCGCGCTCGTGGTCTCTGGCGGTTGCGGCATCTGGGTGGGTCGCCGCATCGACCAGGTCGGCCCGCGCGTCGTGATGACTGCCGGGTCGGTCGTGGCCGTCGCGTCGATCGCGGCCCTGGCGGCAGCGCCGAGCCTCCTGTGCTTCTTCGCCGGATGGGTGTTCGCCGGCGCTGCGATGTCCGCCACGCTGTACGCCCCCGCGTTCGCCGCTGTGACCGGATGGAGCGGCGACGACTCGGTGCGTCGCGTCCGGTCGCTGACCGCCATCACGCTCGTCGCAGGGCTGGCGTCGACCGTCTTCGCGCCGTTGACCGCCCTGCTGCTGTCCGAGCTGGGGTGGCGCGGTACCTACGCGGCGCTCGCAGCCGTGCTCCTGATGACCGTGCCGCTGCACGCGTGGGGGCTCCGCCCACCGTGGACGTCGACCCGCGCACCGAACACGACGAGCGACGAGGGCAGCCCGACCGAGCCATCGGCCGAGTTCGACGCACGCGCCTTCACGCTGCTGGTCGTCGCCCTGGCGCTGGCCGGCTTCGCCGTCCACGCCGTCGTCATCAACCTCGTGCCACTGCTGACCAGCAACGGGCTGACGACCACCCAGGCTGCCACCGCCCTGGGCGTGGGTGGCGTCGGGCAGGTGGTGGGCCGGCTGTTCTACGGCCCGGTGTTCAGTCGGCTGGGACCGACTGCCCGCACGATCGGAACGGTTGCGGGAGTTGTCGTGACCACGGGCGCGCTCGCGGTCTGGCAATCACCGTTCCTGTTGGTGTGCGTGTTGACGTTCGCCTCAGGCACGGTGCGCGGCATCTTCACCCTCATCCACGCCACCGCCGTCGTGGACCGGTGGGGTGTGGGCGACATCGGGCACCGCAACGGCATCCTGACCGGCGCCATCACGGCTACCTCGGCGTCTGCGCCGTGGGTGGGCGCGCTGTTCGCTGCCCTGCTCGGGTCGTACGACGCCACGTTCGCGGTGCTTGCGGGTGTGGCGGCGATGTCGATGTTCGTCATGCCTGGCGCCCGCCGGTCACGCAGGATCCGCTGAGGCCGTCGAGCGGAGGACGGACCGTCTCCGGGCCGGTCCCTGAGACGGAGAAGGCCCACCTCCCTGTCCGGGAAGCGGGCCTCTCGCGATCTGATCTGCGCGCCTGTAGGGATTCGAACCCCAAACCTTCTGATCCGTAGCGGCGCGTAACCTTCTTCGGGCGCGATCGAGTCGCGTCGTTTTGAAGGGGCGCTTGCCGACGTTTGCGCAGGTCAGAGGCGTGTTGGACGCCGCATGAGGGCTCGTGGTGGGGCGTGCGGCGAATCGTTATCAAACGGGCTTCTGGAGGGGTTCCTGCAACCGTTTCTGCACCCTCGATCGTGGGGCCCGTCCGGTGGAACGTCTCGTGCGTGCGGCGCTGCGATTGCCCATGGCCACGGACAGCAGAGCATGCACCAGCAGGCCGGTTCAGATGTGAGATCACGCGCTGCACATGGAATCCAGGCAGAAGGTCTCCGAGTCCAGAATGCCGTTGGCACGGCGGGAAGATGATGCGCATGCAGCCACGGCGGTGAGACAGCCGTGTTGACACTGACCTGCTTGTCGTGTGTCCAGAGCAACTAGCCTCCAGCCATGACAGCATCACCGGATCCCGACCTCATCAGACTTCTCGACAACCTCCGGTACGCCGTCTACAACAGCACCACCGACGCGATCCCATCCGCTGAGTTGGTCCTTTCCCGACTCAAGACCTCCTATAAAGGGAACGCTCAGGACCGGTCCGAGTTCGATGCACGCAACCTCGATGATCTGCACGCAGCGCAGCTCCGGAACTCTGAAGACGAGCGGGTCTGCCGTGCGGTGCTGGCGCAGTTGCAGCACTTCACTGAGCAGCGCGAGGTGGTGTCTGGCACGTTCCAGCGGCACTTGGACGCCTTTCCTGAGGCCGTGGGACCGCGGACGCTCATGGTGCAATGGCAGCTGCGCTGCGGTGACATCGACGGAGCAGTCGCGACCATCGAGTCGCTTGTTGACCTCGCCCCCAACTGGATCGACGAGCGGTTGGAGACTGCTAAACACGCCTCGCTGCGCTTCGACCAAGAAGCACAGCGGCGACTCGACGAGGCCCTTCTGGCCCGCGGAATCGGCACGGCCGGGCTCGCGTCCAAGGTGCGACGCGCTGAAGCGGCCGGAGGGTTCGGAGATAGCGCGGCAGCCATCCGAATCGTCGGCCGGGCCGCTCGTGGGGGCGACCTGGAGCTCGTTCAGGCGGCGATCGCCGTGGCCGAAAGAGCCCGTGAGAGCAGCCCCCGCCTCTATGGCACCGCGGCCCGCAGCTTCTCCATGAAAGGCGACGTCGACGCCGTCACGGCGCTGTGTGCCGCGTCGCCATTCGGCGCCGAGGATGACGGCGGCGAGATGCTGTTTGCACTGACGTGCGCCTACGAGAACTGCGGCCGCTGGCTCGAAGCGGCCGACCTTCACAAGAAGCACGGGCAGTTGCCCCGGTTCCAGCTCGCCGAGGCGCAGAACCGCCGACTCAACGCGCTGCTCAACGCCGATCTGATTCTCGAAGCGGTGGAATTCGTGAGCGCCGCCATGCGCGACGGCAGGTCGTACTTTTCGATGGAGATCGTGCAGAAGACCATCCGGTCGGCTGCACTCACACGTCCGCTGCTGGCCGCCGACGTGCTTTCTTCTTGGCAGGCTGTCCGGGTCACCGGACGAATGCTCGAGGAGATGCTCGCGGCAGTCATCCTTGCTCGTGGTGCTGACGTTGCGGTTTCGTGGGTACTCGACCACCGCACCCACTTCCGCGTCGACGAGGAGACCTGGCGCGTGGTTCTGCGGCTCCTGCTCGACAATGGGGAGAGCGTCTGCGCCTGGCTGGGCGCCGCCCGCGAGCAGGCTGAGTCCGACCAACTCACAGCTGTCGCGTCCCTCACCGCCGCGGATGACCTCCCCCTACTCGAGATCGTCCTTCCGCGGGCGGGTTCGCTCCATCCCCAAGTCAACCGGGCACTAGTGACGCACGGGCTGTCACGTGTCGCTCAGCTGCCTGTCGACGCGTTAGACGCATGGACCGTAGCCGTGGCGGCATTACCTTCCGAAAGACGAAGTGACGAGTACGCCGACCTCGTCGCGGCCGTGGCGGACCGCTTCACCGTCGAACGGCAGCCCGCACGCTCGCTAGAGCTGCTGGAGAAGCTGTGGGACTTCGGCGACGGTGAGGCCCTCGTCGCGTGTCCTCCATCAGTACTCCAGAGCTGGGTGCGCGCCCTGCGATGGGGCCGACCAGACCGGTGGGAGCGCGACTGCGGCGCCACCCTCAACCACATGATCTATGTGCAACGCCAGCTGCGGGTCAATCGGAGTCAGCCGTCGACGCCCGACAGGGAGGAGGCAGTGCGGCTGCAGTACCGGGCTACCGAGTCGATTCGCGCGTTCGCGGAGGCCTTCGCGGAGCTCAGCCAGGTCGGTCGTTACTCGCTGATCGACCGACAGGTGGAGCGGCTGACGCGCGCCCGGATCGACCCCACTCCCGCGATGCTCGAGTCCCTCATGGTGGCACTGCCTCGCGAAGCACGGCTCGATCACCTCGACCGGGTCCGAGCACTTCTCGGCGGTCAATCGATGACGGCCGGGCTGTGGACGACCTTCGTCGTGGGTGGTCTCTCGATCGCCCGGGTCGAGTCCAGCGAAAGCACCCCAGCTGCAGTTCGGGACAACGTTGCAAGGTGTCTCGCTCGGGGCGAAGAAGTTCTTCTCGAGGCCCTGGCTGCCCTCCGCTCAGCTCCAGGACTGTCCGTGGTCGACGCCAACTTCAGCCAAGGTGAGCTGTTGCGCATAGCCGACTCCTACCCGACGGGCCGCTACTGGGCCTACGGTCCGCTCGCCAACGACGTCCGCAGCCGACTCCGGTCGTGCCACACTGCTCACGACGAGTTAGTTGCAACCCTGTCCGCGGTCAGCGCGGCCCACGCCCGCTACGGCCTCGTGGCTGGAGTCGATCGAGTGCACCGCGCCTTCGACACGATTGGGCACCGTGCCAGCCGCGACGCACAGCTTGACCGGCTGGAGGCAGCAGGGCGCGCGGGCTCGGGCGCCGAGGTCGACCGCGCCGCGACCGAGCTGGGAGTCGACAGCATGGAGTGGAGCTCACCGGACTTCCTCCGGCTAGTGCGCGTCGCCGGTGAGTTCGACGCCGTTGAGCCTAGCCACGTAGTGACAGCAATTGGGACAGCTGACGTCGACGAGAACTGCCGCACCGTCCTTGCGGGTGAACTGCGCCGTGCCCAGGCCAGACGCGACAGCCCAGCTGTCCTGGTCTTGCACCGCCTCGCCGAGCACCTCGGGGTCGTCATGCCTTCCGACATGCAGCCAGCGCTCGTCGCGTCAGCTGCGAGCCACGTGACCGGCATGGACGACGAGAGCGACCTCGTCTCTGGCGAGCGGCGTGCGGACATGCTCACAGCTGAGCAGTTCCGCAACTTCCAAGGTCTCGTGCTTCATATGATGGCCGTTCCCGGGAAGAATCTGAATGACGCCCTCCCGGTCCTGCGGCGGGCCGAGGAGTCCGACGACCGAGCGCGGGCGGCGCTGGCCCTCGTGAGGCCCGGTCTCGAGGAGGCCGGCCAGCGGATCGAACGACTGCGCCGCCTGCTGCGGATCGGCGAGCGCGACGACGTGAGTGGGACGACCCTTCTCGAACCTGTCATTGACGAGGTCCTTGCGTCCTTCCGGTCCACGACCGACCGGTTGTCGATCCTGGTGGAGAGAGACCTCGAGGAGGGCCTCACCACCGAGGCCAACCCGGGACTCGTCGCATTCCTCATCGAGAACCTGATAAGCAACAGTGTCAAAGAGGGCGACCTCCTTCGCTCGCAGAGACGCACGCCGGAGGGGGGTTTCCGGATATCGGTGTCGACACACTTCCGGGCGCCGCAGTTAGGCGAAGACCAGCGATACGGGATCGTCACGATCGGCGTACGGGACAACGGCTCTGGGTTGCCAGCCAACCTCATGGACGACATCCGGTCATGGAACTACACGAGTTCGCCCGACCACGGACTCGGGATCGGCCTAAGATCGACCGCCGAAGGTGTCGACCTGGCCGGCGGGCGCCTCGCCACGCTGGAGCAGGGTGGCGGCGCGTGGGTGACGATCGAGCTCCCCGCAGGAAGGGCGCTGAAGTGAACTCCCGGATGCTGCCGGTCGTCGTTGTCGACGACGACCCAGATGTGCTGCGGGACGACGTCGCCTACCTCGGGTTCGACTATCCGGGCCGCGAGGTCGTGACGTATCAGCAGCTGACGACCGCTGTACCGGCGCTCATCCGACGCGAGGAGCCGTTTGTCCTGATCCTCGACCACGACTTCCCGCCCGAGGGCGGCACGACGCGCCTGGAAGGTCACGTCCTTGCTACCCGGCTCCGCGAGCGTCACCCATGGGGGATGCTCCTGCCGATCTGTTACCGCTCGGGCAGGTTCTCGGCCACCGCGTGGACCGAGCTCACAGCCGCCGAGGGCTCCTTCGCGCCCACCATGTATGTCGACAAAGCGAGCAGGGGCGTGGTCGGCTGCGTCGAGATGCTCGACTCTGCGTTCGCGCGCACCCGCCAGGCGTGGCTACGTCAGGCCGAACTGCTGCTCGAGTACAGCGACTACGACGACCTCGAAGACGTAATCCCGACGTTCCCGCCGGACCCAGAGTGATCCGCATCAGCCGGAGCGAGCTGGTGGAGCGCTCGTCCGACATAGTGCTCCTCGACCTGGAAGCGACTGTTGACCTCGCCCACGGACGCGCCGTGCCTAAGCTCCCCTCCGAGATGCGGTCGCCGGTCCTATGCGTCCTTTCGGACACTGTTGCAAGAATCTCGGAGAAGTCATGCACGGAGCTCACGCCGGAAGCAAGAGAAAGGTATGCGGAGACGCTCTCGTTCTTGGGCCGCGCCCCCGCGTTGCCCGATGGTCAGCAGCTTGTCGTGTTGCTACGGGACGCGGCCGTGGTCCGGTCGAGCATCCGCCTGACCACCCAGGCCCGCGACCTGGTGAGCAAGTACGAGCTGCACGTCCACCAGCTGGTCATGATCGGAGCGATTCGAGAGCTCGATGACTTGGTGCGCGACGACGGAACCCGGGTTCGCACCCACGTCGTCGCCAAGTATGACTCGCTGGCGCAGCTCGTTGTCGACCTCTACAACGAGAGCCTTTACGTCCGCGTCTCAGCCCAGGCGCCCCGTGTGCAGGGCGGGTATCGGCCCGGCCCGTTCGACGCGCTCGCGGCGTTCGGCAGCACGACTCCGGTCAGCCGAACCGCCCGTCCCGGGCGAGGTCGCGCCCGCGGCCCGCTGTTCGACACCAACGTGATGCTCGACCCGAACGTCCATGACAGCCCGGACGTGCGCGACGCAATGGAACGACATTCCGCCGTGCTGCTGCCGCACCGTGTCGCACTCGAGCTCCTCAGCGGTTCGCTTCCGGCTGCTGTTGAGCGCCGGATTCCACGTGGCCCGGCACGACGGTGTCTGCGTGACATCCAACGAAGCCGGTTCCAGGGCCGGGAGCTACACATCGCGGAGGATGAGTCCGCTCATGACTGCCACCGTCAGCTCGAGCTCCACGCACGCTCAGCTGCTGAGGATTTTGCGTGTCCCGGGTTGACCGACGAGCAGCTCATCATCCTTGGCGAACGACTCAACGCCGAGGTGTTCACGATGGACGGGGCCGCGCGGACATGGTCCAAGGAACACTTTCCTTTAGTCCAGCTCCGACCCTGACGATCGCGGTGACCGACTTCGACAGACATGCCGAGCCGCCCGCTTGGTGCGGCGCTCTCGACGCGGCCGCCGCGACGGACGGACAGTAGGTGGCTCGAAGGACGGTAATTGCACGCAGTCGGAGGCGTCGAGGATCTGAAATGCCACCGTATGTAACCGAGGAGCGCGCCGGCTCTCCGGAGCCGGGCCCGAGGCTGTGCGTCACGGTGCCGGTTTCGCCTGCGCCGACATTGGTCGGCCGCGGGTTAGCGGGTGGTCTCTCTCAGTCAGCCCGGAGAAGGACAAGACCGCAGGGCAGCGAGCTCGCATCTGCTGCATGTCGATCTGCGCGCCAGGAGTCGAACCCAAACCGCCCGATCCGTAGCGGCGCGTGACCTTCTTTGGTCAATGCGAGTTCCGCTTTCTCCGAGGGCGCCCGTCGTGCGTTTCGCCGTTCAGAGGCCTACTGGGTGTCACGTGAGGGCTCGTGGTGGGCCGTGCGGTGGATCGTTATCAAACAGGCTTCTGGAAGGGTTTCTGCAACCGTCCTTGCACCGTGTATCCGGACATCGTCCCGGGTTGCGCGGATGCCCCATCGAGCCGAGTCGGTGCACCGGGCCGTCGGGCGGCGCCCTGCGACTCGTACTAGCGGACCTGTCGGTTGCTTGGGCGAGGATGTCGCCATGGCAGGAAAGACTCATACCTTCGAGTCGCTGGTGGCGACTCGCGTCGAGCTCCTCATCGACGCACTCGGCACGGCTACGCGAGTGGCGGAGTGCCTTCGTATCACCCGTCCGCTGCTGTCCAAGTGGCGTGCTGGAACTGTGATGCCGACGCTGGCACAGGCAAAGTTGCTGATCGAGCTCGATCACGTGGTCGCGCGCGGGTGCCTGATCTACGTGCCAGAAATCATCAACGGCTGGCTGTTCGGGCACGACTCCTATCTCGAGGGTGCTCGACCTATCGATGTGTTACATCTCCGAGGGAGTGCGGATGTGCTGGCCGCGCTCGACTCGCTCGAGCAGACGGCATGGGGCGGCTAGCGGCGGGGGTCGGCCGCACCCCGGATCCTTCCCGGAGCGTCAGCGCAGCGCCTGCCATCCGCCCACTATGGCTGGGTGGCGCAGCCACCCCAGCCATAGTGGGGGAGATGCGACTTCCTCGAGGTTCATGCCTCAAGGCCAGTCAGACCAACTGCAAGTGCACCGACAATTGGAGAACCGGGAATCTCAGATGCCGGGAGGTTCATACGGCTGCCCAGCATGTCAGCGAACCTCTGCGCCGCCTCTGCGCAGTCACCGTGGGCTGCCCAGGTTTCGAACTCGTAATGGTGGTCGCGTTCGGGCGTGATGATGTCTAGGCGCCCCTTCTCTCCCGCCTTGGCAGGCCGGTACCGCACATAGCGAATCGAGTTCAGATCGATCGACCGGTTGATCTCTCCATGTCGCTCGAAGTCCTCCTTCGCCAGAACGAGCAGGCGCTTGTCGGTCGCGGCCAGGTAGTGCGTCCAGGACCGGCCCTTCCACTTCGTCTTGGTCTCGGCAACGGCGAGTAACTGTTCTTCTCTCAGGTGCCAGCGGATCACCCGTGGGAGGTGCTCTGGAAGGCTGTGGGGGAAGGCGACAACCATGGGCTCGGGGAGTGGAGGTACCTCGATACTTATGGACTCGCGCATCGCGCTGACCTGATCCTTCAAGAATCTCGAGACGCGTGCGACGTCCTCTGCCGCACGACGAGACTTGGTGAACGGGACGGTCTTCTTACCGGGCAGGTCGGCGAGCACCGAGAGTTCCCAGTGGAGCTGGTGCAGTAACTGATCCACCACCTCGAGCTCTTGGTCGTGTTCCGTTCTTGCGTCGACAACGATCTTCCTTACAAGGGAGTCAGGTTCGTTCGGGTCGGCGTGTACCCGTCCTGCTCTGATGGCTTGATATGTGAACCACGCGGCCTGTGCCCGAATCATCGCCTGGGCGTCGGTGATCAACTCCTCGGCGTGGTGCTTCAGGTACTCCACTCGGGCCCGGTGATCCTTCTTGGCAGCGAGTTTCGTCTTGTGGTTGTTGACGCTGTCTCGGAAGAGCGTTCGGCTTGCGCGCAACTCTGCTTCATGACCTGCGACGTTTTCCCAGATGTGGCCGGTCACGTGCCCTACGTGCTGGGCCTCGTCGATTGCCTTGAGCATCGCGGTGTGAAGCCCCTCAACACCGGCCCACTGCTCCCGTTTTACTGTCTGGAGCAAGTCGTCGGTCAGCGCGATATTCTCCCGGACGAGGGTGGAGATCTTTGCGAGCTGCAATTGGATCAGCAGCAATGCGACGGCGGGTCCCAAGGCGGCAGCCACGCCGACGGCGCCCGCTGCTCCTGCGGGGACCCATTGCACGGAGTGGGCAATCTTGCCCGAAGAGTCGACGAGCGCCCCTAGGTTTGCCCCCGCGGCGTTGGTCATAGGCGTCGCTGTTTGGAGTGCTGTCAAGGTCTCCGGGGTGAGCCTGACCAGCCCTTGAAGGCCAGCCGTGGCTTGGCCCGCTTGGGCCGCGATGTTCGCGCTGCCGGCAAGTGCACCGATCGCATCGGTCGCTGAGGACGCAGCGCTCGTTGGAAAGAGTGGCGGAGGGATCACGTCTAACCCCGAGATTGCCTGCTCACCAAACACCAACGCCAGACCTGGGCAACCTTCCAGCTCGACGAGGGTGGCAGGAGTCGCCTCGGCAACGGGTTTCATGCGGCTGTCATACCACCGGATATGGGTTCGTGCCGCGGTTTGGAGCCGGGCTGCGCTACCAACCGTTGTCTTCGCAGAGCTTGCACGAACCGGAGCCTCCACAAGCAGGACAGTTCGGGTCGGTGTTGTACGTCCGACCCGAGCTAGCTCGCTGCTCGTTCTCCCAGTGCTCCAGGCTGCAAGCATCGCTACAGAAGTTCCAATTGGTGGCCGTGCCGCCACAGTTCCGGCACTCGGTTGTCCAGTCCTCTTCGTCGTCACTCGACTTCTTGCTGAAAAGACCCATTGTCACCTTTCGTACAACCGTCGGTGCGCCTGCGCGCTACCGACAGCACGCTATCGGTCGTCCGTGTCGCGCGCGGACGATTCGCAAGCGTCGCCTCTTAGCTCGAGGCCGTGAAGCGGACGGATGTGAATTGGCGCAGCACCGACGATCCAGAGGAGTCGGACGCCTGGTCACGGTCTAGCGAGCGCCCCTCCGATGCAAGCGTCCGGTCGTCGAGAACTCGCTCACTGGTGGACTCTGGTCGGTGCGAGTCCAGATGGACCAACCCGAGGCAGACCAGAGCCAATCTCGTCTCGAAGAGGTGCTGACGAAGATCAACGATCTCTTCGCCTACGAGGACGTCACGCCCGGGCAGCAGCAGTCCTGGGTGCAGTCACTCGTGACTGTCCTTGAGGAGGACGACACCGTCCAGGAGCAGGGGGCCGCGAACGGGTCCAAGCAGTTCGTCGAGTCGCCGGACCTCGCCGAGGCCGTCACGGAGGCCGTCGTGGGGACTCAGGAGTCGCACAACACGATGGTGGACAAGTTCTTCGGCGACGACGCCTTCAAGACCAAGCTCGTGAAGCTCCTCGGCGAACTCGTCCATGAGGATCTGAACGGCCAAGTCAGCGCTTGACGCCCCAGCAGCTAGTCGACCTAGCCCAGTCGGCCGCTGCAGGTCCGATTCTGTCTACGGCAGTCGATGACCCGGCTAGCCTGAGCGCGTGTCCAATCGGCGAATCGGTGGCTCCACCAGCGTCACCGTCAGCGACCTCGCAACCCATTACGGAACGACGGCCAAGTTCGTCGTACTGGCCCTACGCCGCGTCGGTGTCGACGCGCAGACATCCCAGGACTGGCTCACCCCGACGGTTCAGGCCGCCTTCGAAGATGCGTACGGGGAAAGGATTCGTGCCGCCCGTCCTTTCGCCACACAGCCGCCGTCCGCGGTAGAGACTCAAGCGAGTCTTGGCTCTCGAGAGGCCCCTCCAGCGAATGATTCCGCCGACGAGCGAAGCTGGAGTCGAGACGCGTTCAGCCCAACACTCGTCGGCGGGGCCTTAAAGCCCGCCAACGAACTCACGTCGGAGCAAATTGCCCAGCGCGAGGCCCAGCGGAGCAAGGACCGCCGGTACGCGCTCCCGAAGAGACAGAGCGCAGAACGCTTTCCAGCCCGAGGCGTCGAGAAGATCTACCTCGGGGGTTTGCCGGGCGGCGGGCGACGTTCCTAGGCACAGCAGGCCCCGTAGTGAGGGTGCCGAGGAGGCAGGGACAAGCTCTCGCGAAGTTCGGTGCAGCGACGGAGCGGCAGTCCTAGGGTGTGGCTCATGCGAGGCATGGTTACCGTCAGGGGCGGCCCGTCTGGACAGCGGAGCAAGTTCGGTGGGCGCAAGCTCACCTGTGACTGCGGGTGGACCACCGAGTCCCTTCAGGCCGAGTCGTCAGCGGCGCGTCACCTGCGCGAGCGGCACGGTGCGGACAAGACCCTCGTCGACAACGGGAGCAAACGTCTCATCGTCTGCGGACTGGACGAGAGGCGGCTGAGTAGCGCCGAGCTCGTCGAGTACCGGGCGCTGGTTCTTGGCGGCGACGAGGCTCGAAGGGTTCGGACCGCTCGCAGGCTGCGGCTCAGCGTMGGGGACTTTCTCCTCACGGGCTTCATCCTGGTCCTTTGTGCAGCGTTCACCGTGGGGCCGTTCTCGGCGTCCTTGGGCTCGGAAGATCCGCGCGGTTTCAGGGCGGAACTACTCGGATTCGCTGGGCTAGCCTCGATTCTCGCCGGGCTCTACTGGGTCTTCATCGTGGGCCTCGCGGACGCCAAGAGAGCGCAGTGGCGAGTAGTCGGATGCTTCCTAGACGTCATCGGGTTCCAGGACCGCGGTGACGCTCACCCCTCGGTCAGACCCGGTGGCGACCACCGCGACAGTGAACGCACCTATTGGGCGACGGGGAACTACGACCCAGAGAGGTACTACCGAGAAACGGGGAGCTGGAGCAGGGAGTTCCGCAACTACGTCAAGGACTCGTACGGGGACCTCGACACCTACAACTCGAACCACCCGGACTAGAGGCAAGGCGTCTTGCCCGCCTCGATGAATGCTTCCCTCAGCTACGGGATAGCGACTAGACCACGCGGCCTGCGAGGTCCCCTAATCGCTTCGGTTCGCCGTCCGGGCGCCGCGGTCTACTAGTGGCCAGGCCGCGAGCTGCCGCGCCCAGCCTGCGCCAAACGTTCCCGGGCGCTCACTCTTGCGAGTCACCCTCCTCGTGACGCGCGAGTTGGGAACTGCTCCTGTACGAGGTAGGGGTCGATTCGGCGCCACGGGCCAAGAAGAGGCGGAACATCAGATCCGCGCGCGGCCGGCGCTGGCCCTTCTCGAATTTCTGATCGCGTCGACGGACACCCCGGCCCGAACGGCCAGGTCGGCCTGACTGATTGCAGCCCCTTCCGGTAGGCCCTTAGTACCCACACGAACTCGCCGAGAACGACCACACCTCGAGCGCCGGACGGTATGTGCGTTCGACGGACGCGGTCTGCGATCGGGTGCGACGATGAGTCCGTGGCACCGCACGTTCCCGACGAACTCGAGCGGCGCACTCTCAAGAGGCTGGACGACATCAGGTCGTTAGCATCGACAGCTCTGATCACGGATCCAGCTCGGTGGACGGCCGAGACCCTGAGCGAGCGGATCACGCAGGTGACCCGGCTTCATCACGGCACCATTCATACGATCGTGTCTGCGGTCTTCGCCGAAGCGGGGCCGCGGGAGGATCTCCGGAGACAGCGCGGGTTCGCGCAATGGCTGCGCATGGGCATCCGCGATCGCGCAGAACTGGTGCGGAGAGCGACGGTCGAATGGCAACTGGACGAGCTGTCCGCCGCGACGGTCGTCGACCGGCTCATAACGTCGGCGCGCCGAAACGGCGTAGCTTTCGGTGAACTGGCCAAGCTGCCCGCCCCGCCGCCGCCAGACGGCCAAGCAGACTGGGACCTCCTCGAGCGGCGGATCAGCCGGCTGTTGACCCGGCGCGACGTTGGCATGATCCGTGTGTCCCCATGGGAAGGCGTGCGTGAAGCGGGGTGGACCCTGCGCCTCGACTGGGTCGCGACCCAGAACGGCAACACTGTCCACATCGTGTGTCGCGCGACGCAGCCGGAGCCTTACGCGGCCCTCCGCTCCGCCCTGACGTTGCGACTCTCAGACGTTCCATCCCGGCCGCTCGTCCATGTGCCCAGAGCCGTCGAGACGTTGCCTGTCCTCATGATCCGGCGCGAGCCCACCTCGGCCGAGGCGGCATCCCTAACCGTCGAGCTCCTGCGCGACTCCCTCAACCTGCGTCCCAGCAGCGTCAACGACAGACATCAGACACTGAACACGGTTGCTCACAGCGAAACCCAACGAGTGCGCCGGCTGGCGCGGGCGTACCGCAGTGCCCCGTCGGGCTACTGCGTGGAGTGCCATCGCCCTCTCAGCGACCCCGAAAGCCTGAGGCGCGGATGGGGCCCAGTGTGTTACGAACGGCTCCATCCTGATCTCAAGGTCGTGGTCTCCTCTGGATGGGCCTTACCCCGAGCTCGGGAAGAGTCGACGACGCCTGAGGGACTGCCGCCAGCCGACTGGAGACAGCAGGTCGCGACCGCCTGGTGGGAGCGGGACATCCCCATTGAGGGAGCTACTAGGGGCTAGCCCGGGACCCGCAAACAGGCCTCGCCTATGTGCAACAAGGCGTTGCACAGTTGACCTTGCCGAGGCCGCTCCGTTGAGCAGTTCAGTCTGAACCACATTCGCCCTGCCCCGCCGGTGCCAGACCGGCTGCGCCAACACACGCTCTACGTGGTCAGGCGCCACGCGATGGCTACATCGAACCTCAGGGCTCTGGCGGCATCGCGGGTTGCGCCACTGCAACCAGTTCCGCGTGATTTCGCTGCTGCGACCGGCACATTGCGCCTCCGCCACCTGATCGCGCCCGGCAACTCGCGGGTGCAAAGCGGGCGCAACTCCACAACTTCTCGGTCATTTTCGATGGCGTTGCCCGGGTGTCCCCGAGTTCGGAACTGCTCGTGGTGGCGGCGGTCCTGGCCGACGGAGTCGGGATCACTCGGCTGCGCGGCCCCGTTTGGTGTGATGCGGTGCGTCCCCATCGATCACTGTGATGGTCGAAGCGTCTTGACCCCCGGGTGCCGGGGGATCAGCCCACTCGCAGGGGCTGTCACAGCGTCATTGCGCCAGTTGCGACGTCACAAGGGTTCGTATCGCAGTCGTCGTCGTCCCCCTCGATGTAGCCCGTGCCCTTGCTCATGCCGTCCCCGCAGTCTGCGCACCACGACAACTCGCTCACGGTCTGGTCGTCATCGACGAATACATCCGCCATGCCTGTTCCCTCGCACTCCTCGCACACGTAGTAATGCTCGTCATGCTCGATTGCCATGGCCTTCCCTCGCCCTCGGATCGCGTGCCCAGACTGTAAGTGCAGTCGCACTAGTGTTGGGGCGGCCGCGGGCTCTGCGGTTGCAGACCTGCGAAAGGCCCAGCGGGAACCTTCTTCATCAACAATGGCTGCCGCAGAGGCCGTCGACCCGGCCGATTCTTGGGCGGCTACCGCTCGACCGGGTGGACTGAACCGCTCAGCCACCCACTTGGAGCTTCTTGTAGCGCGAGAACCGAAGCTCGTATCCGAACTCCTCGCCCTCGGGCGTAAGGGCACGGCCGCCCGTTCGCGCGGCATCCCACAGCCACGGAAGGACGAATCGGATGACGTCGTCTGGAGCGAGGCCCCCCATCTCCGCCAGTGCTCGGTCACGTAGCGCCTCCAGCTCTTCGGGACTCTGTGATCCAACGGCGCGTTGGTGGCCATCGGCAGCTGTGGCCCGCGCCAGGTCCAATAGGGGTGATGACTCTGATGAGGCGCCAACGTCCGGTTGTTTCGTGGTCAGCTTCTCCGTCGGCGCACCGCCAAGATCTGAGGTGCGCCCCTCAGCCTCCTCAGCCGGGGGGCCGAGCACGAGTTGGCGTTGTGCCGACGGCCGGAGTTCGCCGAGATTGCCGACGAGGGTGGTGACCATCTCCACGTAGGCCGCGACCTCTGGCCGCGTGTCGTGGCCCCAGGCGTCCTCGATCAGCGGTACGACCTGGTCCCAGGTGAGATGGCTGTAGCGCTGACCATCGAGCATGGCCGGAGCCGGTTTGATCAGAGGTCCGGTGATGTACGTCAGGTCCAGGCTGCAGCCCGGGTGCGCCGCAGCCGCGAGGCGCAGGTAGTAGGGCAACTGGTCGGGACGGTGACTGCCTGCCTCGGTCTTGAGCTCGATGACCCAGACCCGGCCAGACCACAATACGGCCCAGTCCGGCCATCCGTTGGCAGCGTCGTCCTCGACCTTCGGCAGCAGGTACTCGTCGACGAACACGTCGGGAGGATCCGCGCGCCGTCCCTGGTCGTGCGCGCCGTACGCCGTCTCGTCCAGCAGTTGGAGGAACCGTCGCCCTGCGTTGCCCGGTGATCGTGGCGTGTTCCACGGTGGTGGGTCCCCGTCGAGGATGAGGGTGGTGACGAGTCGCTGGAGGTACTCCTCCCGACCCAACTTCAGGCGTCGCCACAAGGCCGTTGGGCTCTCCCACATGCGGGAAAGCCTAGGCCGCTCCGACGACAGGGGTGGTCTTGACGAACCAGAGCACCCATGAGCGGGCGCACGGCATCGGCTCGCCTGGTCTAGGCGAGGCGCTTCCTCAATTCATCCGGGGTCAGCCAAGGCCGGGCACGGTGGATCATCCGGTGGCAATTGCTGCAAAGAAGGGCGAGGTCGTCCATCCGCGTGGTCGTGGGTCCAGAGGCGTGCAATGGGAGGACGTGGTGAACCTCGATGAACCCATCGCCGAGGTCGCCGTAGGTCTCGCCGAAGTCGAAGGCACATACCTCGCAGGCGATGGGCAGTCCCGCGGCTTGCGCAGCGCTGAGTTTGCGCTTTCGAAGGGTCTGATTGCGCTCGCGTCTGTAGTGCCAGGCAAGAAGCGACGTCCCCTCCGGGGCCTTGAAGTCATCGTCGAGCATGTCGGGGTCGGACCGCCAGTCCACCTCGACCACTTCCACCGGAGGCGCGACGGGGGTCGAGCCGATCGCGATCTCGGCACGAAGTCGTGCCGCCATAGCGTCCATCTCCAAGGGCTGGGCGAGGAAGTCCTCGAGCACCTCGTGCGTTGGACGCCCTCCCTTGGTCGGCTTGCCCGTGTACGTCGGTAGGAGGGTGGAAAGGTCGTACATCTTGCGCTGGACGCTGCTTGGGCTTCGGAAGTTGTCACCACGCTCGTCGACCGGGATGAAATTCGCGTCGTTCAGCAGCGCCGACAATGCCTCGGCCTCGTCCGAACGCGCCCGGTAGACGATCCAGTCGTTCGCCTGCAGCTCCGCGCAGATGATGATGAGCTCCTCGCGCGTCCAGTCCGCCACGAGACGTCAGCCCAGGCCAGGTTCGGGGTAATCGCCCTTGCGAGTGTCTGGATTCGTCATGCCCTCCTGCCTCAGGCTCGCTTCTTGAGGCCGCAGGAGGTGCACTGCAACCAGTTCGTGCTGACGGGTTGAAGCGTGTAGGTGCCACAATCGGGGCACCGGTGACCTTTCGCCACGGGTGTGTCCTTTCCTGGGTGCGCCGCCCCAGCAGCGAGCACCTGAGGGCCAGCGTAATGATTGCATCAGCACGCCGCGCCGGAACTGCAGACAGGGATAGACGTGCGAGATCGCGCGCACGGGGCCGAAGGTACCTGTTTCTTCGTAAGACTCCGATCAACGTCTGGCGTTCGGGCGGATGGTTGCGGCCACCTGTCCGGCACGTCGAAGCCCCTCAGTTCTCGTCCAGCAATACGCGCGAGCGGCCCGCATCGTCGGTCGTGGCCTTGAGCTTTCCGCTGCGAAGCCATACGTAGACGGTCTGGCGGCTGACTCCCAATCGTTTGGCGGCCTCGGTGATCGACACACCTGGGGTGTCCGGCGTCGACCGTGGGGCGCTGCCGCGTTGGCGTCGCCATCGAAGCGATGGGGGCACTTGTTCGTCGTCCCTGGCGCGGTAGGCCCTGATCCGGGCGGTCTCCGCGCTGCCCAGGTCTGCTGCGCGCGCGATCTCCGCCCAGGTGAACCCACCTTGGTGAGCGGCGATGAGGGCCTCCGCGAGCCGGGTCGCGGAGCTTCGGTGCCTGTCCTCCGCCTCGCGGAGACTGCGGGCGGCGTCACTGACTTTCCCAATCAACTGGCCGCTGCCACGGGAATCCTCGGGCGACGCGTGGGTCGTCACCGGCTGATCGTGTCATGCCGCACGCATCCGCGCGGAGACGCCACACTTGAACTCGAGGACGCCGTGACCAAATATCTGATTGATCGGGTCGCTGGTCCGGGAGAAGCAATGAATGTTGTCGTCGAGCTTCGGGCCTGGTCTTCCGCTCCCCACCGCGGCCTGTGATGGAGTTTCCACACACGAGCGAGGCCTGACGGAGGCAGAGAGGAACAATCAGAGGTGTCTCGCATCTTGCGCGCCGGCATGTGTCCAGGTGCGGGAGCTCAGTAGTCCTCAGGCCTTGGCCCGAGTCGCAGAAGAAGCTCAAGGCTGGGGAGCAGGTCGCCGTACTCGTCGACCAATCCCCAGCCGACGTACGCCGACGTGTCGTCGTCGCCCTCACCGTCCTCCATGCGCCATGCCGTGGCTGAGAGCAGTGTGGTGACGACCAGTCGGACGTCCTCGACATGCCGAGCGCATCGATCAGCCCAGACCTGTAGGAGCGGATGCTGGGCAGGAACGCCGGTGCGGTGCGTGATGGCGTAGATGTCGAGGTCCCCGAAGCCGCTGTCGAGGCCGTGCCTGTCGACGAGCTCTGCGAGCGTGGTCGGCGTCAACGCCGCGAGCGCGGCTTCGACCGAGGCGATGGTCTCGTCGGTCGAAGCCTGGCCGGGCGGTCGCTCGGGGAAGTAGAGGCTGGTCTCCCACGGGCCGTAGCCGCGCATGCGGTCGGCGTCGTGGAGCCGGTCGTGGAGCGCGGCGGTCTTGAGCGTCACCTGCACCGCCATCTCGAGGCGCTCTGCGTTCGCGTCGTCCGGCGTGGCGATCGGGAGGGTCTTCGCGAGCTCCTCGCAGCGGGACACTGCGGCGGACCTGCCGGCGCCGCGAGCGATCCGAGACAAGCGACTGTCGAACAGGTGCTGGGACTCGCCCACGTCGCGCAGGAGGTAGGCGTTGTTGTGCAGCCCTCCGACGACGAGCTCGTCTGCCGTAGCGATCGACGCGGCCATCGCACGGACCAGCGGGCTGGCCGGTCCGAACGCGTCGAAGATCGAGAAGCCCTCGTCGCCCAGCGCGTCGGCGTCGACGAYGAGGTGGGCGGGTACGTCGGCGTGCGGAGGCAGCGCCGCGATCATCTCGCGGACTTTGCGGACCAGACCGGGTAGCTCGGTTGGGCTGACAGGCAACAGTGGGCCGAAGTCGTCACGCCGGAGCTCCCACCCCACGGGTGCGACCGGTGTGTGCGGAGCCAGAGCACTCGCTTCCAGAGCCAGCGCAGTCTCTGGGGCGCGGACGGTGAGGACGATAGTGCCGTTGGGCAGGTCGCGCTCCAACGGCTTGTCGACGGCGAACTCGCCTCGTGCCACGGCGTCCAAGATGTCGAGACACAGGACCTGAACTCCGCGTCTGCCACGTGGCCAGTCCAGGCCCGGGTCCATGCCCTCCGTCGGTCGGGTCCAGACCAGCAGCTCGTGGCCGAGGGGTTCGAGTAGCCCCTCGGAGTAGCCGAATTCTTGGTTCCCCTCAGGTCCGTCGCTCATGTGGACGGAGAACGAGGGGAGGTCTTCGGCGTAGTCGCGGTGCACCCTCGACATCCTGTCAGGCCCGTTCCCGGTCCACGAACGGTTCGCGGCAACCGCGCTCGCCGAGTCAGATGCTCATGTCGTCGTGCACGCCGACCTTTGCGAGCTCGATCGAACCGTCAGGCAGCACCCAGTAGTGGAGGCGGCGTGCGGCCGGGGTGTTGGACTGGAGGCTGACCCGCCAGGCCCGTGCCCCGTCCTCGCGCACCCTCTGGGGCGAACCGCCGGCATCGTCCGTACGGAGCTGGTGGAGCTCGCGACCCGCCGACAGCGCGGCCTTCCCGGTGACAACTTCCATCACCACGTCGGCCGCCCGTTCAGCGCCGAGGCCATGCAACGAGTCGAGGCTCCGCAGGAAATCCGGACCCAACGTGTAGTCACCCATCGGGCAGCTTGTTTGTTCGGCGGCGGGGATGCGCGTGGCCCACGCCCGCTCGACGAGGAAGCGGAAGCCCCGCTCCGGGTCGGCGAAGGCCGGCGCGTCGGCCGTGCTGGAGCTGGAGCGGGACTTCCGCAGCTTGGTCCGGGACTGCTCGAGCTGCTGCGTGAGGCGGCGTACGTGGTCCTCGGCCTGGCGCAGCTCCGTCCGCAGGTGCTCGAGCTCGGTCGCGAACCCCAGCGCCTGTGCGTGCACCTCGTCGCGCTGTCGCTTGGCGGTCCGTACCTCCGCCTGGAGCGAAGCGATGGTGAGCGACATCGACTTCGTACTGGCGCTCTCGGCCGCTGGGGCCGGTGCCTCTACCGGTGCTTCTGCCGGTCCCGGCGCCGGGCGCGGTCGGACGGCGCGGCTGCGGTCGAACATCGCTGGACTCGGAACCGCCGGTGCTGGGGTGGTCACTGGCACGTCGGGGACATCCGGCTCGGTGTCCGGGTCGCACACCTCGATCTCGACGTCGAACGACACGACCTCGATGGGTGCGGTGTCCGGCGCAGCCGGCTCCGCGACACCAACCGGGGTCGCCGGGACCAGCCAGGGTGGGCCGCCCGCGAAGAGGGCGGCCGCGGCCACCGGCTCCTCGTCGTCGTCGATGTCGAGCAGGCTGAGCTGCCACTCGCCGCCTGTCGCGAGGACGCGCGCCGGCAACACCTCGCCGGGAGTCAGCAGGTCGGACAGGTCGTCGAGCGGGTTGGAGTTGACGGCAGCGTGGGTCACGTCCACGGTGACGAGCGGGTGCAGGAAGACCGACGCACGGCTGGCTTCGACGGACTCGACCTGGACCAGGACGACGTCGCCTGCCGCGTACGACGAGAGCGCGACGTCGGGTTCGAGGCGGGACTCCCGTACGTCGAACCAGCGGCTGTCGACGTCGTACAGGCCCGTCACCTCCTGGCCGGGCCGCAGCGACCGCTCCAGCGGCAGGCCGGGGAAGGCCAGTGCGTCCGGGACGATGCCCATGCGCCCGTCGAGCTTGACCATCGCGCGGTCGGCCACGATGCCGGCCACGACCCCCGTCAGTCGTGCGCGCTCCGCTGTCCGCACATTGTCGAAGAGGCCGGCCTCGGTCGCCATGTGGAGTGCGTCATCGATGAGCGCGGTGGTCGCCTTCGGGCCCTCCGCGGCACTGTAGGCGAACCGCAACGGGGACCGTCGCGGCTCGCTCGCCCAATCGTGGCCAACCGGATAGACCCGTCCGGCGCCGCCGTAGACCTGCGTCATGGCCGGGAGGTTGTTGGACAGGTCCCACGAGTGCGGGCCAGTGGGCACGAGGTAGATCTCGGCGATGTCACCGACCTGGTCGACGATCTCCTCGACGTCGATCCACGGCTCCGCCCGGCCGTGCGGCGTCGTCACCACGATTACGGGTCGGTCCCTCGCGTTCCCGTTCAGGTGCGTTGCCAGAGCTCGGGCACCTTCAGGAGTGGTCACTCGTCGGTAGGCGGGCACGGTACAAGCCTGCATCGGCGGCATCGGTCGGGGGACCGGATTCGCGGAACCAGCTTCGAGCATTCATCCCGGTGGGTTGCGTGGGGCGGTTTGGGCTTCTTCCTCCGAGCATGCGAAGGCGTAGTCATCGACGACGCGCGCAAACCGCTTAATGCACCTTATGGGCGGAACGACGTTGCGTTGTAAGTGACAACATGTACACTGACGTAAACTACGGATCGAGGGAGGTGGAGGTGAGATGACGGAAAGGTCTTGCCACGAGCTCGGGACGCACGTTGTCGCCAAGCCGATGGCGCGGCCGCAGGTCTCGCAGCCGAAGGGGCGCGTCGCAATCACCCGGGGAGCGGACCACGGCGTTCTCAAGACCCCCGAGCTCCTCGCGCTCGTGGCGGAGGGCGTAAACGGTCTCGGGTGCGTCGAGACGCATCCGCCGTTCGACGCCGAGCGGCTTCAGGTGGTCCTTGACCTCGATGCTCCGACGGGCTGGGTCGTGGCCGCGTGGCGCGACATCTACGCCGACCGCGACCAGCGCCTCGAGGTCGACATGTGTGTCGAGGCGCTCACGGATCAGCACCTGTGTTGGAACTGCGGCGACCTCGGGTGTGCCGAACGCGACGACCTGCTCTGGTGCGCCGCCTGTCTGAAGGAGGAGAAGAAATGATGAAGGTGGAAAGCAGGCGTACGAGGCTGGGCATGATCCCGCCGCTCGCGCTGTCGCACGGGTTCCGTCTCTTCTACGAGGGACACGCCGGCGAGCGTCACCGGGTGCGGCTCTCGCGGCACCTGCCCGGCGGGCTCCTCGAGGGTGACCTCGAGGAGATCCTGACCGAGCTGCGTCCCTGGCGCCGGACCATGCCCGACGGCGGCATCATGGCCGTGGTCTGGTGGCTGCACGAGTCCGCGGCGATGTACGACGCGCTCATCGGGGACGACCATGGCGCGTGAACCCAAGCCCAACCCCAAGGCGAAGTGGGTGCCGCACGAGGACAGCATCCTCGTTCGCCACCCCGACCTCGCCGCCGAAGCCGACCACGAGCGCGCCGCCGCGATGGGTCTCGACTTCGCGCACATCGCCCCCGGGACCAAGGTGCCGCTGCCGTGGCAGCATCCCGTCGCCAATGACGGGACCCACCGCTGGCTTCAAGCCGGCACCAGCCGGGTCCACATGCGCGCCGGCTGCTCCGTCTGTCGCGGGTACCGCGCCGACCACACCACCTCGCTCGCCACCCTCGCTCCCGAGCTGGCCAAGCAATGGCACCCCACCCGAAACAGCGACCGAACCCCGGCGACGGTCACTCCTGGGTCGCGGCGAATGGCGTCGTGGCTGTGCACCCAGTGCACCTACGACTGGTACGCCCGCGTCTCCTCGAGGGCACTGGACGGCAACGGGTGCCCGCGCTGCGCCGGGCAGGAGGCCCTGCCCGGTGACCCCACCACACTCGCGGTGGCCCAGCCCCAGCTGTACGCCGAGCTCGACGTCGACGGCGTACGCGGTCTGGGCCTGGACCCCCTCCGCATACACGTCCGCAGCAACCGCCACCTTCCCTGGATCTGCAAGGTCGACTTCGCCCACCGGTGGGTGGCGAGCCCCGCCGCACGCATGAACGGCTGCCAGTGCTCGCACTGTCCGCCAACGGGTCAGTCCTCACACCCCGAACGCGCCCTCGTCGCCTTGCTGAGCAGGCGCCACGCGGACGCAGTCGGCAACTCACCCGCCGCTGACGTCCGATGGCTCGACCGACGAGGACGCTCTCTCCCCGCGCGCTGCGACATCGTCGTCCCTTCCCTGCGTCTGGTCGTGGAGTACGACGGACTGCGCTACCACGGTGCTCCCGACCGGCGCCGCTGCGATCACGACAAGACCCATGCACTGCTCACCGCTGGCTGGCGGGTGGTTCGTGTCCGCGAGGCGACAGCCCGCCAACAGTTGGCCGACCTCGACATCACCGACGGCAACCTGCTGCAGGTCCAGCACCGGTACGGCGACCACCTCCCGCCGCTGGTCGACACGATCCTCGCCTGGGTCGAGGCCTGCGACTCCTGAGTCCGTGGCACTGGGACGGCCGGCAGGCCGAGTTCGCCTAGCGGCGGGCGAACGCAAGGCCGTGACCTGATGCCGATACAAGTGGGCCTCGCTGCGCTCGGCTGATGGGTGCTTGCTGTCTGCCTCGTGTCCCGTCTCGGTTCCTCAACATTGCCCACCGTGCGTGCTGTCCCGCCACTCGTCTGCTTTTCGTATGCGTCGTGGTGCTTGTCGAGGTCCTTCCGTCTCTTCATGTCCGCTTCGCTGTCGTCCCGCTGTCAGATCACCCGAAGGGTGAAGCATCACCCCCCTCCAAGGCACGGGGACTGGGGGCTTTCCTGGGTCGATTCGATGCGGGTTCGCCCAAAACTTGCCGCGTATTTTCACGGCCCGAGTCCGGGGAGTTTCGGGCGCGCCGCGATGCCCTAACGGCCCGGACGGGGACCTGAGTTCTTCGGCGCATGGTGAAGGTGGTGACAACACCGATCCAGACCCCGCCATCCGGTACCCCCAGCGGTGCGAGCCCCCGCCGCGACACCCAAGTGGTCGTACGCCGTCGCCAGCCGAAGGTGTTCCCGCTGGCCGGTGACCGCACCGACCCGTTCTACGAGATCCCGTGGACCATCGGCGGGCGAGCAGCCTGGCTGTGCGAAGACGATCGTTCGACATGGCTGCGCAGGCGAGGCGTAGACCTCTCACAACAGGAAGCGATGAATCGCATCCTCGGTTCGGGTCGACGGCGAAATCCCTACGGTTTCCCGGTCCACCTAGCTGCGCTGGGGGTGCTTCACTCTTGGCACACCTGCACCTCCGAGCAGCTTGCTGCGTTCGTCGGCGATGAGCGTCTCGCGGGCACCAACGCTGGGCCGTTGACCATGGGCGTTGCGGCTGGGCTCCACGACATCGGTCTGCTTCCCGGCGTCGACTCCGACTCCGTCCCGGGCCTCGCACCGATCTCGGTCCACCAACTCAACGACGATGTACGGCGCCGCGGCGCCTGCCTCGACAAGCTGGCGTGGATGCAATGGCTGGCAGTCACGGGCGGTCAAGGTCTTGGGGTCGGACCGCGCACGGACAGGCACAACATCCTCGCGGCCGAGTTGGGGCTCCGCGTCGCCGAGCTCACCGCCGTGTCGGCGGTTCTTGGAGAGCGGTTCTCCCGACATCACCAGCTCGCCAGCGAGCGGGCCAGGTTGTCCGCGCGCTCCGGGGCGCGCGCGGCGGACCTCACCGCGGTCAGATCCGACGGCCTGCGCATCGTCTTCGAGGTCACCAGCAACACCTCGCGCGGTTTCAGGTCCAAGGTCCGCGCATCGGTCCGACTCGTCGGCGACTCGCCACTCGATGAGTGGGGCCCCGCCGTCATCTTCGTCCTGGCCGTCCCGCCGCGCGGTGAGCGATGGCAGAAGAGACGCAGGCGGCTTCGCAAGGTCGTCGAACGCGAACTCCACATGGCGGTCAGGGACGTCCCCGGCACGTCCTTTGATCGCACTGCCGCTCGCATCGCCGTCGTCGACTGGACGGAGTGGTTCCCCGCACCCCGCATCGGATCGTCGGCATTCCGGAGACTGATGGCACACCGGTGGGTGCCAGAGCGCCAAACGTGGGAGAGGGTGGCCTTCGCGGACCCGAACGCCTTTCCCTTCGACCCCACCGACCCCATCTCCGGGTTACAGATCGTCGACAACGCCAAGCTCCTGGGTCAGTCGCCCTGGGCTCTCCGCGGAGACGTGGATATCAACGGCCTCACACGCACGCTGCTCGATCGTTACGGTCTCGGAGCCGGCTCCGACCATCCAGCTCTTGGTGCAGGCCGCGGCGCCACAGGCGACGTACAACTGCCGCAACCGCTGCTGGGACTCGTGTCGCCCCGACCACATCCCTCACCGCGTCACGCCCTGCCGAGGGCGCCCGCCGCGGCGCCGCTCTCGTCGCCCCTCGACGCCGACCGCGAGCGGCCCCCGAAGCTGCGTCGTGCCGCGTGCTCGATCCGTGTCGCCCACGGCGAGGTCTCCGTCGATCACGTCATCGAGTACGCCGTGCGTCACCCCGACTCTCCGATCGGAGCACTCGGCCTCGCCGAGCTGTTGCGGTCCCAACCCAACCCGGGCGACGTACGCCGCTCGCTCAGGCAGATGCGTCGAGCCGCGCACGTGCTCGGCGAGGAGTCGAGCATCACCGGCCGTACCGTCCGCTGGCTCGTCGACGGCCGATCCCGCGGTCGACGACTGACTGCGTGGAGAGACGCAGGCCTTCCGCATGAGGTCGACCCCGGCTTCCCATGGCGACACGGGCCATCTCCCACATGAACCCGCCGTGTGAATCCCTCCACGCCCGCAAGACCCGGCGAGAGAACCGGCGGTTCGGGCCGCCTGCACGGTCGCTTTGTGATCGCCCCGCTGGAGGCTCTCGCCCAGCGGGGTGCCGCCGGACTCCTGCTCGAGCTCGCCCTTCCCCGCAGCCACGGCATGGGCTCGTGTCCCGGACGTCATGATCGACATTTGATCGGCCGCGCCTCATGGGCGGTGCCTGCCTTCGGCCGGGAGAGGCAGACCTCCACCTATTGCGGAACCGCTGGGGGTCGGTTCGCACGGCCGGCGGTTCCGATGCCATTGGCACCACGGCGAAGTTCATCGGCAGGACCGCACGAGGTCACGGCGATCGACTACCGATGCAGGCGGTTCAGCCGCCCGTTGCCGAACCCAACCACGAGAAGGCAATGGCCGGCGCCGTCAATGACGGCTCTTCCCAGTACTACGAGAACAGGTCGAGTTGAGCGTCCTCCGTCATGACGGGGTCGTCTGCCTCCTCTCCGTCAGGCACCCACACCTCCACGGGTATGGGCAGGCTGCCCAGGTGGTGCTTGATGAGAGGCCATACCTGGCCCCACTGGAGTTGCCCGTTGCCGCATCCGAGGGGGGGCAGAGCCAAGCTCGTGATGCCCCATTCGGTATAGCGGTGCGACAAGAGTCGCAGCCCGCCGTCGATCCATTCGATCCGCGAAGGGTCGCGCCAGTGATCCTTTGTCGGGAAGTTCAGGATCAGCTCAAGCTCGGGTTTGTCGCGCTTGGGGTCGGCGCGGAAGACGTAGGGCACCCCAGGTTGGACCTGACGAACCAGGCATCGCGCTTCGTAGTCAGCGAAGTTTGCGGGGTGCGCCCGCTTGAACTTCAGTGCGACGCCCTTCCCCATCACGCCAACGCAGTTCACTGTGTTGGTGATGGTTTGCATCCGGGACTGCATGATCGTGTCGTTGCCGATGTGCCGTCGATGAAGGGGCATCGACTATCGCCATCCCCTCTGAAACGATCGGTTGTCTTCTGTCCAGCGGAGCCATCGTATCTAGAGGCGGCCGGAGTCTGATGGCCTACGGGGACGAAAAGAACAGATCAGGGTCCACGCTCCCCGGGAGGTCGGGAGCCAGCTGTCGCACCCAACGGTACGCGGACTGGTCACGCACGATGAAGCTCTCGACGAACTCGGGTGGAACGGTGTTGGGAACCAGTACTTCCGCCTGGGTGGTTCGCTTCAGATCGTCGTCGCTCCTGCCATCAGCACCAGTCCAGTACCTCGCGTAGATGCGATCGAACGGAAGGTCGGGCGACTCGGCCGCAAGTAGCCAGGAGCGCGAACTGCGGTTGGCTGCGTTCCCGTCAGTCACATGGACACCCGGCAAGCTCAGCACGTCGCGCGATACCCGAAGAACGACCAGATCCCGACGATCAAGCGCCAGCGTGTAGAGCATCGCGTTGTGTGGATTGAAGTAGAGACTTGCGAGGTCGTGCAGCCGGGTTCCGTTCGCAGCCTTGCGACCCCAGCGCAGGTTTTGGACATCCGCGTTCGATACGTCCTCGTGGGGGATTGAGGCGGCGAGATTGTGGGAAAGAATGCCGCGCTGGACGATGCTCGGGAGGTTGGCGATAGGCATGATGTTGTACAAGTAGGCGATCCTGTCGCGCACCGCTGCCACACGTGCCGCTGCCTCCGAGCGCCGCCGCTCTTCCTCGGCGAGCTTGCTTCGTCTGGCCTCGCCAGCAGCGCGGCGGCGGGCCAACTCCTCGTCGCGCTGACGTTCCATCAACTGAACTCGCTGGCGCTCCAGCGCGGCCGCCTGTGCCCGCCGCTGGCGCTCTGCCTCCTCTCGCTGGGGGCGCTGTGACTCCTCCGCTGCAGCGAACCAGAACGCCAGAAACGCCTCCTGCTCACACCCGGTGTGCTCAAGCCACACCTCGCGCGCCAGGGATTCAGCCAGTTCTCCAGGCAGGCGGCTTATCGCGGCGACTCGAGGATCTGTGTTGAAGCGCATCTTGAGGGTCCCGTTTCCGGGGTCGCTTCCAGACAGCAAGCACCAAAGCTGCCAATCGCGGTTCATGCAGCTCCCCTCGACGCGCGGGCCGATCAGCACTCGCATCGTATGGACTAGTGCTCCTTCATGGCCGTCGATTGAGCGGAGACGCGGTTCGGTCCGTGGCGAGGACAATGCTCGACGTCGAGAAGTCGTTCTTGACCCGCGACAGGGCGATGAGCCTTAACCTTGGGACGTGATCGTGACGAGGAGCGGTGCGTGCGTGGTCGCGACCACGCGACGTCTCACGGAGACGTGGGCTGTCGCTCGAGGGGGCACTCACTGATGGAGATCATCGACAACGTCAACCGTCTGTTGGGTGACGACCTCAAGGACACCCTGGACCGGGGGTCCAAGGTCCGCATCGCCGCGTCAACGTTCTCGATCTTCGCCTTCGAGGCTTTGCGCAAGGAGCTCGAACAGGTCAGTGAGCTGGAGTTCATCTTCACGTCGCCTGCCTTCGTGACCACGAAGGTGACCGACAAACTCCGGAAGGAGCGCAGGGAGTTCTTCATCCCGAGCGCTGCGCGCGGAGAGTCGAGCCTGTATGGCTCCGAGTTCGAGATCCGGCTGCGCAACAAACTAACCCAGCGGGCCATTGCTCGTGAGTGCGCAGAGTGGGTGCGTGGCAAGGTCACGTTCCGTTCTAACTCAACCGGCAACCCGATGCAGCAGTTCGCTGTCGTGGAGGACAAGGCGGCGTACGTGCCGCTCCAGGGTTTCACCACTGCCGATCTCGGCTATGAGCGCGGAAACGCTGTGTCCAACATGGTGCATAAGGTTGACGACTCCCCGATGACGGCGCAGTACGTCGCGCTGTTCGACCAGATTTGGAACAACCCGGCCCAGCTCGACGACGTCACCGAGGCGGTCTACGAGCACATCTCGAGCGTGTACGCCGAGAACTCGCCGGCTCGGATCTACTTCCTGATCCTCTACAACCTCTTCGAGGAGTTCCTCGACGACATCAACGAAGACGTCCTCCCCAACGACCGCACGGGCTATCAAGAGACCCAGGTGTGGAAGAGCCTCTACAACTTTCAGCGCGACGCTGCGACGGGCATCATCAACAAGCTTGAGACCTACAGCGGCTGCATCCTCGCTGACAGCGTCGGCCTCGGTAAGACCTTCACCGCGTTGGCGGTGATCAAGTACTACGAGCTCCGCAACAAGTCCGTCCTGGTCCTTGCGCCGAAGAAGCTCTCTGAGAACTGGACGAACTACAACGCCAACCTGACTACCAACATCTTTGCGAGCGATCGCTTCAACTACGACGTCCTCGCCCACACCGATCTCTCCAGAACTCGCGGGGAGTCACTAGGGCTTCGCCTCGACCGCATCAACTGGGGCAACTACGACCTCGTCGTTATTGATGAATCCCATAACTTCCGCAACGCCGACTACGCGGAAGAGAAGGAGTCGCGCTACCAGCGACTCATGCGACGGGTGATCCGCGAGGGCGTGAAGACCAAGGTGCTCATGCTCTCCGCCACCCCGGTCAACAACCGATTCAATGACCTCAAGAACCAGCTCCAGCTTGCCTACGAGGGGGAGTCGGAGACTCTGTCGCAACACCTGAGCATCTCCACGTCGATCGAGGAGGTCTTCAGGGACGCACAGCGCGTCTTCAACGAATGGTCCAAGCTGGCACCTGAAGAACGCACCGCGGACCAGATCCTGACGATGCTCGACTTCGACTTCTTCGAGCTCCTCGACTCGGTCACCATCGCCCGCTCCCGCAAGCATATCCAGGCGTTCTACGACACCAGCGAGATCGGCGCCTTCCCCGAAAGACTGCCTCCTGTCTCAATCAGGGAGCCTCTGACAGACCTTCCCAACGTCGCGAGCTTCAACGAGATCTTCGACCAGATCCAGGCGCTGACTCTCGCCGTCTACACCCCGCTTGCCTACGTCTTCCCTAGCCGCTTGGGCAAGTACGAGGACCTGTACAACGTCAAGGGAGGAACCGCCCGGTCCAACCTCGGTCAACTGGGCCGTGAGCAGGGTCTGAAGAAGCTCATGACCGTGAACCTGCTCAAGCGTCTCGAGAGCTCGGTCGAAGCATTCCGCCTCACCGTCGCGAAGATCGAGCGCTCCGTGGACGGCATTCTTAGCCGCTTGGCATCCCGCACGGGTGCTCTCTCAGACACGGACGTCGACTTCACCGCTCTGGACCTTGACGTAGACGACGAGGACGACGCCAATATCGAGGCGCTCACCTTCGGCGCGAAGATCAAGATCGATGTCGAAGACATCGACGTTGACTCTTGGCAGCGTGACCTCTGGCACGACCGCGAAACACTGCGCGAGCTCCTGGAGGAGATGCAAAAGGTCACCCCTGAGCACGACGTGAAGCTGCAGCGATTGAAGCGGATCGTCGCGGACAAAGCAGCGCACCCGATCAACCCCGACAACCGGAAGGCCCTCATCTTCTCGGCCTTCGCAGACACCGCGGAGTACCTCTACCGAGAGCTGTCGCCGGACCTGCACCGGGCCGGCCTGGAGAGCGCCATCATCACTGGAGGTGGCCACGCCGCGAAGACCACCTTGGGGAAGGGATTCGACTTCCAACAGGTGCTCACGCTCTTCTCCCCGCGCTCCAAGCAGCGGCACCTTCTCATGCCTGGGACAACGGGCGATCTGGATGTCCTCATCGGCACCGACGTGATCAGTGAGGGCCAGAACCTCCAGGACTGCGACTTCCTGGTGAACTACGACATCCACTGGAACCCCGTACGGATCATTCAGCGGTTCGGCCGCATTGACCGCATCGGGTCGACCAACGCGCAGATCCAGCTCGTGAACTTCTGGCCCGACATCTCGCTCGACGAGTACATCAACCTCAAAGAGCGCGTGGAGAACCGCATGGTGATCGCGGATCTCGCGGCGGTGGGTGACGACAACATCCTTGATCCCGCCAGCGCAGATGCCGCATACCGCAAGGAGCAGCTCCGCAAGCTTCAAGACGAGGTGATAGAGCTCGAGGACGTACGCACAGGGGTGTCGATCACGGACTTGGGGCTGAACGACTTCAGGATGGACCTGCTCGGCTACATCAAGGAGCACGGCGAGCTAGACACCACGCCCAAGGGCCTCCACGCGGTCATCCCTGCGGATCCCGCAAAGGGACTGCATCCTGGTGGCATCTATGCCCTTCGCAACGTCACTGCCGACGAGAGCATCAATCGCGGAAACCGCCTCCACCCTCACTATTTGATCTATCTCGACCTTGACGGCAAGGTCATCGCCGATCACACCGAGGTCAAGCACCTCCTCGATGTCATCAGGGCCGGCTGTCGTCCCTTTGATCAGCCGGTGAATGCCGTGACCCGGATATTCAACGCCGCAACCCACGAGGGTGCGGAGATGAGCAAGTACTCCGAGCTCCTCACCGCGGCCATCCGATCCATGATCGAGGTCACCGACGAGCAAGACGTGGACAGCCTCTTCACAGATGGACCGACCACTGCGCTCACCCAAACCATCGCCGGGCTCGACGACTTCGAGCTGATCGCCTTCCTCGCCGTCGTCGACGCAGAAGGGGAGACCGCGTGACAGCGCTTCTTTATCGCTGGCCGGACGCGGCCAAGTTCGGCCGTGTGGTTGCGAAGGCGAAGTTCTATGAACACGCGTCGATCGGGGTATCGCTCAAGGAGCGCTTCGTCTCCGACGTACGGCGTATCACTTGGGCATACAAGCTGGCCGAAGGCACGATCAACCTTCCAGGCAGCGTTGAAGTACCGGAGATCCAAGTCTTCGAGATCGACGCCAAAGAAGACGACGTGGCAGTGGGCGTTCTCGAGGCGATAGACAAGGTCGTCCGGTCGCCGATCATCTTCGAGATCATCCGCGGTAGTCAGGAGGCGGATCCCGTCACTCGGATGGTCGCTGCCCACAAGCAGCTGGGCGGTGGCACTCCGAAGTTAGGCCCCTACCTCAGCACCGACTGGCAGCCTGCCTCTCGCTCTCGCTCTCGCGACCGGGTACCGCTGCCGCCAGCCATCGACCTCACGAGTATGTATACCGAGCTGCTACAGCCGTTGGCCCCCGTCGCGCCGCGCGCCGGTGAGCCTCTTTCGGAGGTCATCGGCAGACTAACGACCGTTCGCTCGCTCGAGCGAGAGATATCCGCCTTGGAGCGGAAGCTCCGGAATGAAGCGCAGCTGAATCGGAAAATGGCGCTACGCCGACAACTGAAGGACCGACAGGCCGCGCTCGCGGATCTGGTGTGAGAGGAACAGATGGAAAAGCTTGAGCTGCAGTCGGCCGACGTGACCGCCAAGAACGTTGAGGCCATCGCCGGACTCTTCCCGCAGGTCGTCACGGAGGGGCGTGACGACGTCGGCAACCTCGTGCATCAGATCGACTTTGAGGCCCTCCGTCAAGAGCTCAGCGACTACGTCGTCGACGGCGCGAAGGAGGTCTACCAGATCGACTGGCCCGGCAAGCTGGCAGCGGAGTTCGCCTCGAACGCCCCGATCTCGAAGACCCTGCGCCCGAGCCGGGCGGACTCGGTTGATTTCGACACCACCAAGAATCTCCTCATCGAGGGCGACAACTTGGAGGCGCTGAAGCTCCTCCAGGAGTCCTACCTCGGAAAGGTTCGGCTCGTCTATATCGACCCGCCGTACAACACTGGCGGGGACTTGGTCTACCGCGACGACTTCGCCACCTCCAAGGACGAGTACCTGTGGAGGTCGACACAGGTCAATTACGCCGGCGAGAAGTTGCGGTCGAACACCGAGGCGAACGGTCGATTCCACTCGGACTGGCTAAGCATGATCTATCCGCGGCTCCGGCTTGCGAAGCGCTTTCTGGCTCAGGATGGCGTCATCCTCGTCAGCATCGACGACGCGGAGCAAGCGTCCCTCCGTCGCCTCATGGACGAAGTCTTCGGCGAACAGAACTTCATCGCTCAACTCGTTTGGGAGAAGGGCCGTAAGAACGACGCGAAGTTCTTTTCGGTCGGCCACGAGTACGTCATGGTCTACGCCAAGTCGAAGGCGACCCTCCGCGAGCGAAAGACCGAGTGGCGCGAGGAGAAGCCGGGAGCACGCGAGGTTTGGGACGAGTATCTCCGGTTGCGCGAACTTCACGGAGACAACGACGAAGCGGTGGAGGAGGCACTAACGGCTTGGTACAAGGCGCTCCCGAAGTCCAGTCCGGCCAAGAAGCTCTCGCGTACACGCCACGTCGACAGTAACGGTCCCTGGCGTGACGACAACATCTCTTGGCCGGGAGGTGGCGGACCGAGGTATGACGTCATCCATCCGGTGACCGAACTGCCATGCGCGGTCCCCGAAGCGGGATGGCGCTATGGCGAGGACGAGATGAAGCGGCGCATCGGGCTTGACCTGATCGTTTTCCGCGACGACCACACGCAGCCGCCGTTCCGGAAGTCCCACCTCAGGCCCGTCGAGGGTGAAGTCGACAGCGTGGAGGATGAGGTCGAAGACGGAGACGACGCTGGCCTCGCCGTTCAGGTCCGAGGGAGCTACTTTTACAAGCAGTCCCAGGTATCTGTCCGGCATCTACGCAACCTGATGGGGGCGCAGGTCTTCAACAATCCGAAGGATCACTTCGAGTTGTCGCGGCTCTTTGAGTATGTCCTCGGTGGTCGCGGCGGAATCGTCATGGACTTCTTCGCAGGTTCGGGTTCCACCGCGGAGGCGGTCTTTGAACTGTGCGCTCGAACGGGGCTCAACTGCCCGGTGATTCTCGTGCAGCTGCCCGAGGCTCTGGAGGACAATCTGAAATCCGCAACTGGAGCCGCCAAGACAACGATCCAGAACGCCATCAAGTATCTGCAGAAGTTCGACAAACCGTTGACGATCTCAGAACTGACCAAGATTCGCGTCGCGAGCGCTGGCGCGAAGGTGAGCTCGGAAAGCGCGCAGTCTGACTGGAAGCGTGACGTTGGGTTCCGGGCGTTCACGATTGACACGAGCAACTTCGCTGATGTGACGACCACGCCGGATGCAGCTGAGCAAGACACCCTGGACCTTCTGACCGAGAGCGTGAAGCAGGATCGAACGGGCGAAGACATCCTGTTCGAGGTACTCATCGATTGGGGCCTGGACCTCAGCGCGCCGGTCACCGTAGAGAAGGTCGACGGACACGAAGTCTTCTCGGTTGAGGGAGACGCGTTGGTCGCCTGCTTCGACGACGACATCGACGACCAACTTGTCCGCGCGGTGGCGAGTCGCTCGCCGCTCAGAGCAGTGTTCCGTGACTCCGGCTTTGAGACTGACGCGGCGCGGATCAACGCAGAACAGGCGTTCAAGCAGATCTCCCCGGACACCGATCTGAAGGTGCTCTGACTCGATGAAGCTTCAGTTCAAGGTCCAGGAGTACCAGACTGCAGCAGTCGAGGCTGTGGTCGATTGCTTCCGAGCGGTGCACCGCCAACCGTTCGCGGACAACATCACCTACAAGATCGATCCCGGCCGCGCTTCTCGCTCGGCGCAGGCACAGCTTGCCCTCGGGCAGCCCACCAATGGAACCGGCTATGGGAACAGCGACCTGGTGCTCGGTCCCGCTCAGGTCCTCGAAAATATCCATGCCGTGCAGCGACGTACGAGTGGGTTGCCGCTTTCGCCGGAACTTGTGGTGAGCCCCGCGGCTGGCCTCAACCTCGACATCGAGATGGAGACGGGGACGGGGAAGACGTACGTCTACATCAAGACGATCATGGAACTGCATCGGCAGTTCGGATGGTCCAAGTACGTGGTGGTCGTACCGAGCATTGCCATCCGTGAGGGCGTCAAGAAGTCCTTCGAGATCACCGCTGAGCACTTCCTGGGAGAGTACCGAACCCAGGCCCGCGCCTTTGTGTACGACTCAGACCATCTCGACGCAGTCGAGACGTTCTCGTCCGACGATGGCATCCAGGTCATGATCATCAACGCGCAGAACTTCAACCGCGATGCGAAGAAGGCAGACAGCGACGCCGGCAGCACCGGCAAGGCATCGGGCCTCAAGATGTTCAAGACCCTGGACGCGTTCAAGTCGCGTCGCCCTATCGACGTGATCGCGGCAAACCGGCCGATCCTCATCATCGACGAGCCTCAGCGGCTGGGCAGCAATCCGAAGAAGCCAAGCGAGACGCTCAAGGCCCTAGGTCGGTTCAACCCGCTCTTCGCGCTTCGGTACTCGGCGACTCACGCCATCGAGCACAACAAGGTCCACCGTCTCGACGCGCTCGACGCCTACAACAAGAAGCTCGTCAAGCGGATCGCTGCCCGCGGGATCAGCGTGAAGGGACTGGCCGGCAGCAGTGCCTATCTCTATGTAGACGGGCTTGAACTCGGCAAGGGCGCCGATTTCCCTAAGGCGCGGCTCGAGCTCGAGGTTCAGACGAAGGGCGGCCCAATCGTTCGTAAGACCATGAAGGTCCAGCAGGGATCGCGACTGCACGACCTTTCTGGCGGCATCGAGGCCTACAAGGGGCTTGTCATCGACGACATCGACGCCATCTCGAACACCGTGACGCTCCTCGACGGGCAGACCCTCCAAGGTGGTCAAGTCACCAACGATGTCACCGATGAGCAGAAGCGGCGTCTCCAGATTCGCGAGGTGATTCGTGCCCACTTGGACAAAGAACAGCAGTTGTTCAGGCAGGGCATCAAGGTGCTGTCGCTGTTCTTCATCGACGAGGTGGTGAAGTACCGCGACTACGACCAGCCTGATCGCCGCGGCGATTACGCCCGGACCTTCGAGGAGGAGTACCAGGCGCTGTGCGCGGCCAAGCTCGATGAGTTGGACCTGGATGAGACCAGTGAGTACCGCACCTACCTCGAGCGTGACTCCGTTCAGGACATCCACAACGGGTACTTCTCGGTCGACAAGAGGACCGGCCGCTGGGTCAACAGCGACTCGTCGGATGCTTCGGATGAGAAGCAGGGCATCTCTAAGGACGCCGAGGCTTACGACGCGATCCTGCGGGACAAGGAGAAGCTGCTCGACCCGGACTACTCCCTCCGATTTATCTTCAGCCACTCGGCCCTTCGAGAGGGTTGGGACAACCCGAATGTCTTCACACTGGGGTTCCTGAAGAAGGCGACGGCCGGCGACTCGCGCCGACAGGAAGTTGGTCGCGGACTTCGTCTCGCCGTGGATCGACATGGGGAGCGCGCCGACAACCCGGTGACCGTCCACGACATCAATGTGCTGACGGTCGTCACCGAGGAGTCGTATCTCGACTTTGTGAAGGGCTTCCAAGATGAGACGCTGCGACTGCTCAGCGCCCGACCGAGAAAGGCGACGCCCGACTTCTTTGCAGGCTCTGTCGTTCATGACGAGGCGGGAGGAGAGCTGACGCTCACGATCGACGATGCCAAGCAACTGCAGCACTGGCTGATCAAGCACGACTTCGTTGACTTCGACAATCAGATCACCGAGAAGTGGATCGGCCGCAAGGACCTCCTTGAGATGCCTGCGATGCTCCCCAAGTTGGACCCGTTCTTCCCGCAGCTTGCTTTGCTGATCGACTCCCTCAACGTCCAGGCGCCGAAGGTGGACGACTCCCGCAAGGGGCAGGTCGTGCCGATGAACAAGGCCAACTTCGGCAAGAAGGAATTCAAGGAACTCTGGGAGCGGATCAATCGACGGGTCGTCTATCAGGTCGACTTCGATTCGCAGGAGCTCATCGTCAACTGCGTACGTGTGCTCGACACCTCGTTGCAAGTTGCGCGGCTTCAGTACGTCGTCGTGGAGGGCGTCCAGCGCGACGTCGTTGAGGCTGAGCACTTGGAGTCTGGTGAGAGTTTCAAGGTCGCTCGTACCAAGATGGAGGAGTCTTCGCTGAGTGCCAGCTCAACCGTGCCGTACGACCTGCTCGGTGAGATCGCCGACAAGACCAACCTCACTCGCAGGACGTGCGCTGCGATTCTGAAGAAGGTGCGGCCGGACACGTTCGCGAAGTTCAAGCAAAACCCTGAGCAGTTCATCACCGAAGCGGCCAGGCTCATCAACGAGCAGAAGGCTGCGGCTGTGGTCGAGCACATCGAGTACGACCTGTTGGACGATAGGTACGACTCGTCCATCTTCACGGAAAATCAGACAGCGCGGGATCTGTCCAAGGCCGCGCATACTCCGAACCGCAACATCTACGAGTACGTCGTTCACGACTCGGAGGTGGAGCGAGCATTCGGTGCATCCCTCGATGTGAGCGAGGAGGTTGTGGTGTATACGAAATTGCCCCGAGGCTTCAAGATTCCGACGCCGCTGGACGACTACAACCCCGACTGGGCAATCGCGTTCAAGGAGGGGGATGTCAAGCACGTCTACTTCGTCGCCGAGACTAAGGGTTCGCTCTCGTCGCTCGAACTCCGTCCATCGGAGAAGGCGAAGATCGAATGCGCGCGCAAGCTCTTCGAGAAGTTGAACGACGAGACAGGGAGCCCCGGTGTGAAGTACGAGGTCGTCACCAACTACTCCGAGCTGATGCAACTCGTGACGACTTAGGTGAACGAACGAAGCCGTAGTGCACGATGACGTAGCTACCGGAGGCGACATGTCCCTTGTCAAACACATCTCGATGCGAGTGCCATGGCGAGATCAGCCGTGGGACGACAAGGTCTGTCGTGCGCCTCTGGACAACAGTTCGTGTCTGTTGCTCAAAAACATCGGTGACAAGCGCGACGACCCATGGGAGTTGAAGGTTGCCGGACACTCAATAGCTGACCTGCCCACACCGGAGCGCCTGCCGTGCCTCAGCGAGCGGGGCAGCTTCATGTCCTCACACGGCTACACGGTGGCCAAGGAGCACCCCTACCGCGTGAACCGAGCCCTCAAGGGACACCTGCATCCGACTACGGTGACGGTTCCGCCGTACGCATTCGAAGCTGTGCCCTTTCGCTGGCTCAGTCGAGAGGCCGTGGACGAAGAGCTGTGGCGAGATGTGGATGACTACAGGCCCGAGCGCGAAGACCACGCCCACAGCGTTCTCAAGTTCACCCCGGGTTGGTTGATGGATGGCCACAACCAGCGGGCTTTGATCTCGAGGTTCTTCGCCGACGTCGTCCCCAACACCAGCCTCGTTCTCGTCTACCTGAAGCACTCCCCCCTCCAGGAAGAGTCGACCCAACGCCTCCTCGCGGGAGCTGCTCTCGTCACCTCGGTGACACCCCCGCCAATGTGGAACCAATCGGGTCAGCAGCCGTTCGACTCGTCCATGTGGGAAACGATCATCGGCCACAGCCTTCGGCCAGACCAGAAGCAGGGCTTCCTTCTTCCCTATCAGGAGCTGGTCCCCCTGATGGACACCGGCGTCGATGTGAGCAGTGCGCTCGCGTGGGCCCCGGCGGACTCCACACATGAGTTCTCCTACGTCACTGAGCACCTGTCCGACGACACAGCTATCGCTGCCCTCAAGGAACTCCGCGCAGCCGCAGAAGGCATGGCGGGTCTTGGAGTCAACATCCCGCGATCCGCGCTGGCGTGGGTGGACGAGCAGATCGACCGTCTATGGCAGCTGCGCGGACCGGCCCCCGGCCTCGCTGCCGTTCTGCGCTACCTCGGCGCCGAGTCGGCGCATCAGGTGATCAGACGCCTGGTGGAGGACGCAGACTGGCAACAAGACCCGTGGTTCGTCGTCGAACGGGCCTTCGATTCCACACAGGCGCTGGGGAAGGAACTTGCGGCAGTCCTTCCTCCGTCCGTTGGAGGCACATGGCGCGGTCTCGAGGATGACGAGAAGATGGCGCTACGGATCCTTTCCGCTATGGACGTCGACGCGGCACAGGTCTCCGACCTCATGGACGGACGATCCACCATGGGGGTGACGGCTGCCGAGCTCGTGGAGAATCCCTACTTCGCGGCGACGTGTACCTACCGATCGCTCAACCCCATTGCGTTCGCAACCGTCGACCAGGCATGTTTTCCCGCGGTTCACGTCGACTGGGTGAACCTTGTAGCGGACCTGGCTGGGATGACTGATCCGGGTGATGGCCGTCGAGTTGAAGCGCTCCTGGTCGAGGTCCTCGAGCGCCTCGCAGACGAAGGGGACACGATTGCCGGTCAAGAACAAGTCTTGTCATTGGCCGCCGAAGTCCCGGTGACAAGACCCTGCCCCGTGTCCAAAGCCCTGCTCAAGTCCCACCACCTTGACGCTCCAAGTCTGAATGACTATCCGCTGTGGACCCCACTCGTGGGGGCAGAGTTCGCCGGCGGACTGCCGGCGTACAAGCTCGTGCACTTGCACGAGGTTGGCCGCGACATCTCCGATCACATGGGGGAGCGTCGCGGGGCGAGCCGCTTCAAGGTGACTTTCGATGCTCGTGAGCGGATCGATGACAAGTTCGGTGCCCAGGATCCCGGCGACGCACAGGAGGAGTTGGCCCGGTCCGAAAAGGCGGCCGGTCTGGACGAGCTCTATGCGTCGCGACTTACAGTGCTGGTGGGTCCAGCGGGTACGGGGAAGACGTCGGTCCTCGAGGCCTTGGTTCAGGAACCCAGCATCCAGGCAGATGGCGTCCTGCTACTCGCCCCGACCGGCAAGGCGCGCGTGCAGCTTCAGTCCAAGGTTGGACACACTGCTCGGACGCTGGCGAGCTTCCTCGTGAAGAAGGGCGGGTATGACTCGGACACCGGGCGGTACTCAGTCGTAGACCCGGCCAAGAAGGAACAATTCGGACTGGTCGTTATCGATGAAGCGTCGATGCTGACGGAGGAGATGCTGGCTGCGACCCTCAGTGCGCTCAATGGTGTGAAGCGTCTGGTGCTTGTGGGGGACCACCGCCAGTTGCCGCCGATCGGAGCCGGCCGCCCGTTCGTCGATATCGTCGAATGGCTTAAGCCCGAGTCGTTTTCCGCCATCCACCGCGTTGCACCCGGGTATGTCGAGCTCACGGTCTTTCGGCGGCAGAAGGGCAAGGACGCTGAGCGCGATGACCTCGCGCTCGCACGCTGGTTCGGCGGGGGCGACCTTCCGCCGGGGGCGGATGCGATCTGGCAGAAAATGCGACTTGGCGAGAACTCACCGACTCTGGAATGCCGCCCGTGGGGTGACATGGGGGTGGTCGAGACACTGATCGACGCGATTGAATCGGAGTTCTCCCTTGCGGATCATCCTGAGCCAGAGAAGGCGTTCAAGCTCACCTATGGTGGGCATCTATCGCAGGACGGCAAGTGGGTGAACTGGCAGATCGGCCCGGACCAAGGCGACGTACCGGGCGCGGGACAGAACTGTGAAGCGTGGCAGATCCTCTCCCCAACCCGATCGCGCGTCTTCGGCACGGTCGAATTGAACCGCTTGATCAAACAGCGCTATCGCGCAGGTGATCTCGACTGGGCACGGCATCCCTGGGGTCATCGTCCGCCCAAGCCATTGGGCCCCGAGCAGATCGTTCTCGGAGACAAGGTCATGCAGACCCGAAACGATGGTCGTGCCAAGGCCTACCCGGACGGAGCAGGGCTGAACTACGTCGCCAACGGAGAGATCGGCGTGGTGGTTGGGCGAGCCAGCAAGTCGCCGACCTTCGCGAACGTTGAGTTCTCCTCCCAGGTCGGCGCAACCTACGGCTATCGCCCATCGGCGACGGATGATCCTCCCCTCGAGCTGGCATGGGCTGTCACCGTGCACAAGTCGCAGGGGTCGGAGTTCGGCACGACCTTCCTGGTCCTCCCGTCTCGCGTCGCTGTCAGTCGCGAGCTCCTCTACACAGCCCTGACGCGGCAGACCAAGAAGGTCGTCATCCTCCACGAGGGCTCCATCGACGACATCTTCGCCCTGACCTCACCTGCGCTCTCAGAGACGGCGCGCCGCATGACGGATCTGTTCAGGCCACCTTCGCCGCGAGACATGACCGTGGGGGACGGACTCCGCAGGTTCGACAGCAACCTCATCCACGTTGCGCCCGGCAACGTGATGGTGCGCAGCAAGAATGAGGTCATCGTCGCGTCGATCCTTGAGAACGTCGCGCCCGATCGTTGGTCGTATGAGCAGCCGCTGACGGTGGATGGGGTCACGAAGTACCCCGACTTCACCATCGAAACCGCGTCGGGCGACACCGTCATCTGGGAGCACCTAGGCATGATGGGCAACCCCAAGTACGCCGCCGACTGGAGCGCCAAGAAGGCTTGGTACGTGGGGCATGGTTTCCGTCCCTTCGACGAGCCTCAGGTCGAAGGTTCTCGGGGCGTCCTCATGTGGAGCGACGACCGCGGTGGAGTCGATCAACCGGGATGGGTGCAGATGGCCACGCAGGTGCTGGGTGCACCGGCGCCTCGCCGTGCGGCTAAGAAGGCCGGCGGGAAGCGTCCATGAGTCTGGATCGCGAGGCGCAGGCGTGAGCAGAGTTGACCGGATGTATCGGCCGTCGCTGACAGACGTCTCGTGGACCGCTTCTCTAGGCCCAGCGACTGCCCTCATCGTCGGGGCCCCGACGGAGGAGATTCTTGCCGGGCTGCGCCCTCTCGCCGTTGAGATTAGGACGACTGACCCAAAGCTTGCCGCGCTCTTGAAGCGCGGAGCGTACGCAGTGGAGAGCGGTAGCCAGTGGAGCCTGGTAATTGTCCCGACCGGCGAGGCCGCGCAGCCTGAAGAAGCGGCTGACCGCGACGCTTCTGGCCACCTCGGCAACGTCGGCACCATCCTCGACTGGTGGGACGACGCACGACCCATGGCGTCCGGTTGTGCTTTCGCGCTCGGCGACCTCGTTCGGCCCCGTGGAGAGCAGCAGGTCGGGACGGTGACCAAAGTCGTCCTCCATGCGCACGGGTATGACGTACAGATGCGAGCTGAGGGTCGCACACGGACCTTCAACGAAGACGACTTGGAACTGGTTGAAGGCGATCCACACGATCCCGAGTTCTGGCTACGCGACGTTCCGGGGGACGCCAACGATCTCGCCCTCACCCTGAGTTATGCGAAGTTGAGTCATCCGCTCTCCGACATGCTCTACTCCTTTGCCGCGTCGAAGACCGTGTTCCGTCCGTACCAGTTCGTGCCCGTGCTCAAGCTGCTCAACTCACCTTCCGGTCGATTGCTCATCGCAGACGAGGTCGGCCTCGGCAAGACGATCGAAGCCGGACTCATCTGGACTGAGCTCGAACAGAGAGAACGGCTGCGCCGCGTGCTGGTCCTCGCGCCAGCCGCCTTGGTTCAGAAGTGGCGTGCAGAAATGCGGCGCCGTTTCGACCGGCCGATCGAGATAGCGGACCTCGCGCGAGTCCGAGATTTCGCCACAGAGTCAAGCAGGGGCCGAGACGAAGAGTTCCACGCCGTGATGTCCCTCCAGGCACTTCGCCGCGCCGATGATGTGTTGGAGAAGCTCCAAGAGGTCAATCCGCACTTCGACCTTGTCATCGTCGATGAGGCCCACGCGATGCGGAATCGGGGAACCAGCACGCACGCGCTGGGACAACTCCTGTCGGACTGGGCAGACACTCTCGTCTTCTTGTCCGCTACGCCGCTGAATCTAGGTCGTGAGGACCTGTTCAACCTGATGAACCTCCTCGATGCCGAACAGTTCGATGATCCCGTCACCTTCCAGTCCCAGCTGGAACCCAACAAGGTCCTGAATGCCGTACTACGAGAACTAGCGAGAGCGGAACAGGAAGACCCGCGCAAGCTTCTCGCCAAGCTCTCCGAGATCCACGACATGTCTCTGGGCGATGCGGTCACAGCCCGACCCGACTACGAGGTATTGCGCACCTTGTTGGACCGTCGGGAGCCTCTCGATGCACGGGACCGAGCGCGAGCGAAGCGGTTGATCAACGAACTGAACACACTCAGCAGTGTGTTCACGCGCACTCGCAAGGTGGACGTTCCCGATGCCAAGGCCGAGCGCGAGGCTCGAAAGATCGATGTGAAGTGGACCGACGAGGAAAGGGCCTTCTACAACGGTGTCAAGCGCCTGTACATGGCAAAGGCAAAGGAACGTCGTATCCCTACTGGTTTCGCGATGCAGATGCCGCTGCGGCAGGCCGCCTCATGCATCCCCGCGATGCGGCAGATGCTCTCACGCACGGACTTCGAAGGTGTCACGGTCGAGATCACCGAAGACGGGGACGAAGAGGGCTACGGCGTCCCCGCCGACCAGATGACCGCTGAGGAGTATCAAGCCGTCATGGGTCTTGATGTTCCGATCACCCATGACTCGAAGTTCGAAGCTCTGCGCGACCGCCTTCTCGAGGCGCGCGCACATGGCATGAGACAGGCCATGGTCTTTTCCTTCTTCAGGGGCACATTGAACTACCTGGGCGATCGACTCGCAGACGACTTCTCCGTCAGGGTTCTCACAGGCAGCACCAAGATGGCCGAGCGGGAGGTCATTATGGAGGACTTTCGAGCCGGCAAGTTCGAATTGCTCCTTCTCAGCCAGGTCGGGTCGGAGGGTTTGGACTTCGAGTTCTGCAATGTCTTGGTCAACTACGACCTACCGTGGAACCCCATGCAGGTCGAGCAGCGCATTGGTCGTTTGGACCGGTTCGGCCAGAAGCACCCCAAGATCTTCATCTACAACATGCACATCCCTGGCACGATCGAGACTGACATCTTCGAGCGCCTGTACCACCGGATCGGCGTGTTCACGGAGTCGATCGGCGAGCTCGAGCCCATCCTGCGAGATGAGCTTGAGCATTGGACCAACGAGCTGATGGACCCCAACCTCAACGACGCCCAGCGGCTTCAGCAGACGGATCGAATCGCCGTCGCGATCGAGGCGAAGCAGCAGCAGATTGAGAGCCTCGGCGAGTCGAGCGCACTGTTGACCACTCCGGATCTCCTCGAGATCGATGGGATGACAAATCGAGGGCCGACCGATGGCCGCTATGTCGGTGAGTCCGAGGTGCGACGGCTGCTTGACGTGCTGTTCAAGCGTTACGGCGGGTCGATCTCGGCGAAGGATGGCGAAGGTTTTGCCACCCTGCGTGGGACACACCCCTTGGGTACTGCGCTGCTGCGGTCAAGACTCGCCCGTCAGGGCACGATGTACACCGTCCCGCAGCTCGCCCAGTTGCTCCGGGACGAGGACGACATCCGGGTGACGTTCTCCTCCGATGTAGCCAGCGGGCACAGCATCGAACTGCTGTCGAGCCGTCACCCGTTGGTGACTCTGGCCTTGCATACCCTTGCGGAAGATGATCTCTACCTGAGGCGGTTTGGCTACGTTGGCGTTCCTGGCCTCCCCAAAGGGCAGCGGTTCGCCGTCAGGCTGGACCTGGTGACCAGCACGGGCCTTCGACCACGCACCGAGTTCTGGGCCACGGGCGTGGATGTGGTGTCGGGCGAGGTTGCATCTGACGTGGAAGGTCCACTACTGACAGGACTCGCTGAAGGCACCTTCAGGGTCGTCGGGCCGACATCCGAGACGGTGCCGTTGACAACACTGGAGTCGCTCCTGTCGTCGAAACGCCGGGAGGTCCAGGCAGAACGCAGCAGGGACAATGTGGCGATGGTGGAAGGGCGCATCCAGAGTCGTCGACAAGGAATATCACGCAAGATTGATAGGACGAGGGGAACGCTGGCGTCTCTGAGAGCAGCCGGTGGAGATCCGCGCATCATCCGACTCCACGAAGGTCGCCTCCGCAATCTCACCCAGGATCACGAGGACATCGTTGTCAGCCTGGAATCCAAGAAGGCGTTGACGGTCTCCAGTGACCCAATCGCTGTGTTGATCGTGGAAGGAGTTTGAAGTTCCTCAGTGGAGGAACAACGGGTCGTTCTCCCACGCGCGGGTCTGCCGTTCCTGCCGGGCAGCCGCGTCCAAGCGCTCGATCTGGATGGCTGCGTGGTCCCGCCCGCGCAGCACGGGCCAACGGTTGACGCGGAAGTAGTGCAGGCGCCCCTTGCCGTCAGTCACGGAGATGTGGCCGTTCGGCCGGATCCGGAAGCGGATGTCTTTGACTCCGAGCGCGACATCGATGCCGGTGTCCTCGGCCGACCCGAACTTGAACGAGACGTCAGTCCCCATCGCCGACCGCGCGCGCAGCTTGGCCGTTCCTCGCCCAGGAAGCTCGCGGGCCGGCACGACCCGTTCGTAGTAGAGGTCACTGCGCTGGAATGCGAGCCAGCCCTCGTAGAGCGGTGAGAACGCCTCGTAGAGCGGAACGGCGGATCCGTCGTCGAGTTCGAGCATGAAGTCGAACGGCGGACGGTGCAGGTTCACGCGATCGTAGACAGTGGTCTCGGCCAACCCGGCCACGATCGCTTCATCGGCCGAGAGGCGCTTGCCAGCAGTGGAGTACACCTCAGCGTGAGGAAACATCCCCTCAAGCTTTTCCCGCACTGCAGGGATCTGGCTCATACCGCCGGCCAGCAGGACACGGTCCACCCCGCGAGCGACCTGTGCGTTCGGAATCGCCCTCAGCTCTTGGGGAGACCGATGGGTCTCGTGGGTGAGAAATGACTCGCGCACAACGTGCCAGGTGAGGCCTTCTGCGCGGCTCAACTGTTCGGCGAACTGCTCCTCCAGCTGCTCACGCGTGTAGGTGAGAGTGGGAATGCGCACCGAGTCCATGGGGATTCGAATGTGGACCTCATCCTCAATGCTGAGCATGATCTTCGCGTGCCGAGCCTCGGGGAGGAGCTTTCGGTCCAACTCAGCCTGAGTCGCCGCGTCCAGTCCAAGCTCGTATCCCTGGAGGATTCGCATGAGTTCATCGCGGATCGCAAGGTCCAAGGCATCACCCGCTTCGTTGACACCCTTCGACGACAGCACGGAGATCTCGCCGGCGTGATCCCCGGACGTCGTGTCGACTTGTAGCAACGCGACGTCCAAGGTGCCTCCGCCCATGTCGAAGACAAGCAGGCGGCCCTTCACCTGACTGTCGTGCTCACGAATCCGGTGCGAGACCCATGCCATGCCCGCTGCGATGGGCTCATCAATCAGGGTGTGCTCAGCGACCGGAATTCCAGCCTTCTGGGCGAGTCTGAGCAGACGACCGCGCTGATGGGAGTCCCACATTGCTGGGCAGCCGAGGCGGATGAGATCTGCCTCTAGCTCGACGCCGACGTCCTGAGCGTTGGAGGCGAGTTGACGGAGAACGAGGACGATCCCTTCATCAACGTTGATGGAGTCACCCTCAGCCAGCGGATGTGGAATCGTCATGCAGCGCTCGGTGATCTGACGTTTGATGGACCGAATGATCTGCCGCTCTGGCATGTCGGMAGCGGCATCCCCAGCGAGCAATGCTGTCTCGGTTGCGCCCAGCAAGGTGGGCATGTACGTCGTCGCTCGTCCCAAGGGAGCCAATGTGATCCCACGGAGCACGTCACCCTCGGCAGCCAGGGACGTCGACGTACCGAAGTCAATGCCGATGGCCCTGTCGGTAGTAACCATGAAGACTCTCCTACTTCACACGCACGTGCGCTTTCACGAGAACGAGCTGTTCGTCCCCCGAGTCATAGGTATAGCCGCAGCGACTGACAATTACCGGCGTTCCGGAATCGATGTGATCTCCCTGGGCATCGTGTAGGCCAGGGTCGTAGTTGACGGTCTCACCCGAACTAGCGATCTCAACAAGCCCCTCACGACGCAGGGCGAACCCGAGGCGCTGGATTAGAGCGGGGTCTTCCTTCGCCGCAGCGGACTCCCTGATCGTGACAGCGAGACTCGCCAGCGAGCGGAGTACGTCGAGCTTCGCCTGCCGTAGCTGTGCGTCGCTCGCCTCCACGGCCTTCTCACCCGCTCGCCTGAGCGCAGCACTTGACGCGTCTCGATCGGCGAGTGCCCTCTCCGCTCGGTCTTCAGCTTCCGCGGTCGCGGCCTTGGCAGTCACCGCTTCGTGGACGGCGGCGTCGCGTTGTTTCGTGACCGAGTCGAGCAACTCCTGCTGGCGCAGGCCCCTTAACCACTCGGCCGCTTTCCGGTCATCCTTGGCCACACGCGCCATCGCCGTGGTCAGGGCACGCTCGTCCACGTACGCAGCGAATGTGCCGCGCAGCGCGACGAGCTTGCCCAGGTCGTGCCGGGTAGAGCAATCGGCGGCGAACTGGGCGACCGCTGGGCGCACAATGCGTTCGGCGAGGTCGGGGTCGAGCAGGACGCGACGCATGACTCCGCCAGCAGCGTGGTGGAGATCGTCCAGCTCGATACTCTTCCACAGGAGGTCGCCGTCGAGATGTTGCCTACGGATGTCGAAGAGGGCTGCGAGGAACTTGCTGCGTGGGCCCTCTTCGTCCAGGGGCAATCGGTTCATCCCGATCGCTACGTCCTTGACGCGTTGATCTGCCTGCGTCCAGTCCTCGCCCACTGACGTCTTGGTGCGCTCTGCCAGAACCGCAGCCAGATCCTGATGACTACTAGATCGACTAGGCACACTCTGCAGTGCAGAGGCACGTGCGAAGGCGCCCGCGACAAGAGCCAAGGGAAGCTCGTGGAGGTCTGTGCGTCCTGCGACGCGTACCACGAATCGCGCGAACAGATCGCCGGCCGGACTGGTCCTGTAGCTCTCCGCTATGGCGCTCTCAATGGCGGCAGACGCTGCCGACGGATCCAGGACCCCTGGCTCTGATGCCCAGAGCCTGGTCTCTCGCTCCCGCGCAAGGAGCAGCAACTGCGCGAGAGGCCGCTCAACGGAGGGCACGTCCGCCAAGGCCTTCAGATCCTTGACGGGTACAGGGGTGAGCGCGGCTCCGATCTGGAGGACCGATTTCTCGACATCCTCCAGAGTGTGTGGTGAGGAAGAGCCGAGCCACTTCTGGAGGAGGGCCAGCAATTGGCTCTTCAGTACGGCCGGTTCATCCGGAGTCGACGTGTGTGCGGCGGTCGCGACGGCCGCGTCGAGAGTCGCAGCCGCTGAGGCCGCCTCGGCGACAGATTCGTCTGGAAGGGGAGGCTTCTCAGGAGCGGGCGCCGCCGTCGCATCGGTGACTGAGTGTTCGAGGGGGTCTTGTCCGTTCGCGGGACTCGGCGCAGGCGCGTCCGTCACGGCTTCGACCGGTGCGGGTTTAGGCGGAGCAACCACGTGCGAAGCGTTGATGTACGGAAGCAGCCGCGTCTCTTCTGATCCCTTCCAAGCGAACTTCCTCGCCGACCCCTCCCCGTTCGCGCGAACGCCCGGCTCGTCCTCGAACGTCTTCCTGACCTGCTCCCACGCCTTGTCGACCTCGGCGATCCCAAGGCCGGCCTGAGTCAACCTAGCCTTCAGGTCGGTGACTGACAGGGACTTGCTCGAGTCCAGGAGGGCCTGCTCAAACACCGATCTGGGTGACGATTCGAGTGCCCGACGAAGACCGTCCGTGTCGAGTCGGGCAAAGTGGTTGATACTCCCGAAGTTGACGAAGGTGAGGCCGCTTCGTGTGTGGGTCTCAGCAGCTCCGTCAGGAGTGATAACGGTGACCTCGGTCTTGCTGTCGATCGAAACCAAGCCAATCAATGTGAATGACTTGTCGGATTCGCGGCGCAGCGCCAAGCGGTCGGTCTCGCTCAAGGTTCCTCCTCGGCGCCTCAGGATAGTGCCCGCGTGGCGACGACCTGTCGTCGTTGCCTCAAGAACCTAATGACTCATCGGCTCACGCGTTGAGCGTCCGCGTGCGACTAGCCTCGCTCCGCTCCGACGCCTTCGTTAGAGGCGCTGACCGCTGAGCATTCAGCGCGCAGCCCGCCCCTTCTCCAAGTGTCAGGGCAGGATCGGGGTCAACGGAGCATGCAGGCCGGGCCAGCGAAGTTCGCTAGGACCGCAGCGACGCGCTCGGCTTCAATGCCGTGCGCTTGTCCGGCCGCCAGGCGGTTGACTCGCGTTAGGGTCATCGGACTACCGGACGAAATGACGACATCTCGGGAGCGATGCCATGGACGCCACACTGGAGCCGCGGCTCGTGATCCAGGGCAGGGCCGGCATCCCGTACGTCGAGGGCGACTTCCTGGTCGCGGCGTACCAACGCGGCTATCGCTGGGGTCGCGAAGAGGTGCGCGCGCTGCTGGAGGACATCGCCGCGAACGAGCGCGACGCGGAGGCCGAGGACCGCAAGGTCTCCGACTACTTTCTGCAACCCGTCGTCGTCATCCGCCGCGGCGACCCGGCGGCCAAGTCGTGGGAGCTTGTCGACGGGCAGCAGCGGCTCACCACCCTCTACCTGGTCGTGAAGTACATACAGCGACACCTGCCGAGCGCACGCCTCAGCTACCAGATGTCCTACGAGACCCGTGAGGGCAGCGCGACGTTCCTTGACTCGCTGGACCCGGGCCTTGCCGACGACAACATCGATTACCGCCACATGGCGACGGCGTACGCCGAGATCGAGAGGTGGTTCGAGGAGCAGGGCAACGCCGGTCTCGCGGCCACGTCGATGCACACCGCGCTTGCCAAATGGGTCTACGTGATTTGGTACGAGGCGCCGGCCGAGACGCCGGCGATCGACCTCTTCATTCGGCTCAACCGGGACCGAATTCTGCTCACTGAGTCCGAGCTCGTCAAGGCCCTGGTGCTGTCGTCGAGCGGCGTCGAGCGGCGCGACGAGGTGGCGGCACAGTGGGACCGCTTCGAGTTGGAGCTGCGTGACCGGCCGCTGTGGGGGTTCCTCACGGGCAGCGACTCAGAGCCCGGGACGTACATCGACTTCCTCCTCGAGACGATGCCCTCACCACCGGGCATCGGTGACGCCGAGCGAGACGAGTCACGCCACTGGTTGTTCGGTCGCGCGCGTGATCACATCCAGGCCGAAGGCGTCGAGGCGTTCTGGAGCGCCGTCGTCGCGCACCACGGCCTGCTCACCGGATGGTTCAAGGACCGCGAGCTCTACCACCGGATTGGTTACCTCGTTGCGATCGGAGATTCGATCACCGAGCTCGTCACCATCTCCCGAGACCTGACTCACTCGGCTTTCGGCAAAGCGCTGAAGGAACACACCCGCGAGCGCCTCGGGCTCTCGAGCGACGACGTCTCGGAACTCCGCTACAGAAAGAGCGCCAAGACCGACCGCGACTGCATCCGGGTGTTGCTCCTGATGAACGTCGAGACCGTGCTGGCCGGCAAGGACCTCGCCAATCGGTTCAGCTTCCATGCCTACGCCGCCGCCCGGTGGTCGCTCGAGCACATTCACGCCCAGCGCTCCGAGTCGCCCGACGACGAGAACGGCCGTCGGGAGTGGCTGAAGATGCACCAGGAGAAGATCGCGCGACAGCAGCCATGGCCGAGCGAGTCGCAGCAGGTAGTCGATCCGCTGCTCGCCGACCTCGCGACGCATCTTGCTCGTCCGCTCACCCAGGTGGACGGGCCCGGTTTCGAGCGCCTGCGCGACCGCGTGATCACGCTCTTCGACGCCCCCGACGCCGCATCGGGCGACGACACGCACAGCCTCGACAACCTTGCGCTCCTGCAGCGCGAGATCAACAGCATGCTCAACAACGCCGTGTTCGCACTCAAGCGCGACCGCATGGTCAAGGTCGACAAGCAGGGGGGCTACCTCCTGCCGTGCACCCGCAACGTGTTCCTGAAGTACTACACCGCCGGTACCGAGCGGGCCTCGCTATGGGGACCCGGCGATCGCAGGCCCTACTACGACGAGATGGTCCGTCTAGTCAGGCCGTTCCTGACCGATCCGCCCCCCGCGTTGGACAATGAGGCGGTCGAGGCCGGCCTGGCCAGCATGACCGACGACGCGGAGGTCTCGGCGTGAAGGGGTACCAGACGACGTACCTCGGACTCTTCGACGAGCCCGAGGGCGACCGGCCGAGAATCACCGGGATCGAGATCCCGATCATCCAGCGTGACTACGCGCAGGGCCGGTCTGACAGCGCGACCACGGCGATCCGTCGGCGCTTCGCTCGCACGGTCGTCGACGCGGCGTACGGGGCCGCCGGCGTGCCCGAAGGAGGCATCGGTTTCGACTTCGTGTATGGCGGGGTGCACGCCCGAAAGCGCGACGGCGGGCAGCAGTACTTGCTGGAGCCGCTCGACGGGCAGCAGCGCCTCACCACCCTCTACCTCTTGCACTGGTACGTCGCCTCCCGCGCCGACGTACTCAACGGCGACGCAGCGTGGCTCCGCTTCAGCTATGCGACTCGGCCGAGCGCGCGCTACTTCGCCGCGGCTCTGCGCCAGCACCCCCTCCCCGCCGAGGCGGGGGTGCCCTCCGCCTGGATCACCGACCAGCCGTGGTACCTCTACCCATGGCATGACGACCCGACGATCGCCTCGATGCTGGTAATGCTCGACGCTATCCACGAGGCTGCGCTGGAGGTTGCGACCACGACGCGAGCCGATGCCGCGGCGGCCTGGGCCCGGCTGTCGAACCGGGCCGCGCCGAAGATTTGGTTCTTCTTCCTCCCGGTCGCCGACCTCGGCCGCGGTGAGGACCTTTACCTCAAAATGAACTCCCGCGGCAAGCCGCTCACCAAGTTCGAGGTGGTCAAGGCCGATCTCGAGGACGCGCTCGCAAGCGTGCTCAACCCGACGCAGCACCAGCACGTGACCCGAAGCTTCGACCTTGCGTGGACCGACATCTTCTGGGAGTACGAGAAGGCGTCCCGCAAGGAACGCGCGGCCGCCGAGGAGGCCGGCACCACACCGCCCCCGAAGGTCACGGTCGACAGCGCCTTCATGCGCTACATCGGATTCCTCATCGAGGTCTGCGAGTGGCGCGACCGCGAACCCGGACGCCGGTGGAGCGACGACGAGGGGAAGCACGAGCGCACGCTCGAGGAACGTGCGCGGCTCGCCCTCGTCGGTCGCGGCGCCGAGGATGAGCGCGCCAAGCGCAACCGCGACCTGTTCCTTCACGCCTTCGACACGTGGTGCGAGAACGGTGAGCACCCGATGGCCGTGTTCCCCCAGCTGTTCCGGGTGGGTGACGTCGGCGCCGGCCCCTTGCCGCTCCTCGTATCGGCGGCTCCTGACCTCGTCGGGATATGCGTGAGCTCAGACAATGGGCTGACCCTCCCTGAGATGCTGCTCCTGTACGCCGTCCTGCTCGCTCGCCAGCCCGGCCACCAGCCCAGCGAGCCCGACCTGCACCGCCGGCTCCGGACCCTGCGCAACCTCGTCGAGTCCGCGGTCATCCAGCGCAAGCGGATGCCCGACTACCTCCACACCGTCGAAAGCCTCGTCGTCGACGGCGTGCTCGACGAAAGGCAGCAGTCCTTCAACGCCGACTGGGCGGCCGACCAGGTGCGCGTCTGGAAGCTGATCGACCAGAGCTCCCCTGAGGTGCGTTACGCGATTCACGCGGTCGAGGACCACTCGATAGTCCGCGGGCGACTGCTGTCCTTCGACCTGGACGCTGCGACGCTGCCGAGACGTGCCGCGACGTTCGCCCTCGTCGCCGAGCCGGAGCTGCGCGACCTCTTCGGGGCAGCGCTGCTCACGCACGGCGACTACTCCCGCGACGTCGGGTGGGAGGGCCAAAAGCGGCAGCTTGGCAGCTCCGAGCTGGACGAGTCCTGGCGCGAGATCCTGACGATCGGCTCCCGGGAGAGCTTGGCCCGTGTCCGCGGGCCACTGATGGCGCTGCTCGACGACGTGGAAGCACGGCTGACGTCGGAGGCGACGTCGACTCGCAACGTACTAACCCAGATTTGTCAGGACTGGTGCGCCGAGAGGGAGTCGAGGAGTCTGTTCGACTGGCGCTACTACCTCGTCCGCTACCCCGGAGCGCGCAGCAAGGTCGGTCAGGGCTTCTTCCACGGCGAGTACGACGCTGCCGACGGCGGCTTCGGCTATGCGAGGCTGCACATCCTGAACGGCAGCCACTACAGCGCCTACTTCAGCGACGCGCTGCTCCTCGCTGCCTGGATCGACGGTGAACTCGCCGACGTCGCGTCGAAACCCCAGTGGTATCGCGAGAACACCGGCATGGCTGTGCGTCAGGCGGCGATCAAGTGTGTGGAGGACGGGTTCACCGTGCAGGTGCCGGACGATGCCGACGCCGAGATCCGCGCTGCGGTCGCGCGGATCCGCGAGATCTACCGGACCGGCTACGACGGCCGAGTGCTAGTGCAGCAGCGTGACGCCGGCATCGGACGGCCGATCGACAGCGAGGACCGAGTCCAACTGTGCGTCCGTCTCGTGCGCGACCTGGCAGGCTAACGGCCTGGCTACTCCGTGCGCGGAGGCAGCGGTGTGACCGCCTCACCTGTCCGTCCGTCACACCCCAACCCCACTGGCCCGGGCGCGCCGCGACCGGTTCTTGACCGAACATCTGCGTCAGGTTCACTCGCAACGCGAATTGAACGCTGGCCTGCATCGTCCTTAGCCGCCGTTGAGGCGCGCCTCGTATTCGCGTGCGGACTCCATGAGCTCCGCCTCGGTGACGAAGCTGTCCCACCCGCGCAGGTAGGGCCGGACTTGTTCGCTGCCGTTGATGCACACCGCGTCGTCGTGCCAGTCGTTGTTGTACGTCGGCGAGTAGCTGCAGTTCCAGGCTGCGTGGCCAGGGGCGGCGGTGACTTGGTCTTCATCTGAGCAGTACCCATCCCGACGAGCCATTCTGAGCGCCTCCGCCTGGATGTCGTAGGCGGAGTACTCAGCGCAAGGACCCCCGGCGCCGGCATTCGCGAACCCCTTGATGGACACGTAATCGACGAACACCTGGTACCTCTTAGGGCAGCGATCGCCGAGTTCATCCAGCTCCGCGTTGATGGCGCCTGCAGTGTCGCCACTGCGTTCCCGCCTCAGAATCGTCCTGAACAACGAGCTGCAGGAAGGCGGCTGCAGTCCTTCGCCCGAGTTCGCCTGATCGAGCGCGTTGGCGCCCGTGGGTGAGTAAGGAGAGGACGCGCAGCTCGACAACACCGCCGCCATCAAGGCGACACTGAGTGGCCGGCCGATGCTCATCGTGGATCACCCGCCGGCGTAGTCGCAGGCGACAGCGTTGTAGCTATGCATCGTGGGGTCGTCGGTGGCGTGGAAGCGGGAGTTGCCACTCTTCCTCACAGTGAGAGAACTCAGCTGAGCCGCGGGAATCGGCGTAGCGCCCGACAGGCTGGCAAGCCGACCGTTGCGGACCGATGCCGAGATCGCGGAGTACGGGGTCCCCCTCTCATCAACGAGGACCTCATACTTCCCCGAGGCGTTCACATGGACCGCCGTGCAGGCGTAGGCACCGTCCTTGAGCTTCGCGAATGAGGACTGACTCGTGTACCACCAAGTTGCTCCTACGGCGAGAACTACCAGAGCCACGTACGGCTTCCACGTCCGCCAAATCGAGCGCTCCAACATGTCCCCCACCGTTCGTACCTGATTCGGCCTTGCACCCGGAGCAGCGGCTTCCCTGCTGCCGAACCGTGCAAGGTCGTCCGCGCCTGACGCTACTGGGCGCACATCCCGTCGCGCAGGGAATCGGTTTGAAATACGAGTTGCGGTGTGGACGGCGTCGACCGACAGCCCGAGGGATCCGAGCGAGCGAGGGCCATTGATTCGGACCCCGGGCGCAGAGTACGCACACCCGACGCCGACGAAGGAGGACGAGATGGCTGAGCGGATGGCACTGTCACTCGAGCCCGACTTCGCGTCGGGCAGGTGGGCCTGGAGCCTCATGGGGGAGAGCTTCGGGTCCACCGGGTCCGTCCGTGCGCACGACCGGGAGGACGCCGTGCTGTGCGCGCTGGCGGTTGCCTTTCCCGCCGTGCAGGCCCGGGGCCCGGCCGAGATCGTCGTGACCCTGCCGCCGACCGCGCGGCTGTGGTCGTACGCCGCCGAGGTGGAGGCCCACTTCACGGGTGTGAGCCTCGTGGCCTACACCGCCGCCGATGCTGCCCTCCGCTCCGCCGCCATGCGTGCGCTCAGCCCAGTGCAGACCGTCGTTGCTCCACCCACCGGGTCGCTCACCGTCGCCACCGACGGCTCCGCTACCCGTGGCCGTATCGGCTGGGGGTGGCTGGCGGAGGACGGACTGCACGGGCACGGCACCGAGACGCCGTCCGTCAGGCAGTGCGCCAGGCGCAGGCACCCCGTGCTCGCCGAGCTCCGCGCCATCTCGCAAGCCATCTCGGCGCTGCCGCAGCGGGACCTCTTGATCCGCACCGACTGCCGGGCCGCGGTCTCCCTCGTGGAGGAGTGGGCCGTCGGCGGCGTCAGGCTTCCCGACGGGTACGTAGCGACCCACCACACCGCGGTCAAGCGAGGCGGGCTCCTGTGGATGCAGGAGCAGGTCCGCGAGGAGGCGCCCCGACTCGACATCGGCTGGGTGCGCGGCCACGCAGGTGACCCGCTCAACGAGGGGGCCGACTCCCTGGCCAAGCTCGCCCGCCGCGGCGCCGAGGGCACCTGGGGTTTCACCGCGGACGACGTACCACGGCGTGCCCGCGAGATCGCCGACGCCTTCACCACCGCGCACCCCCAGACCACTCGGTCCGCCACCGCGGCCTGAGCTTCCCAACGATCCTGGAGGATCCCATGAAGATCAACGCACTGCTCGACGTCAACGTCGTCGCTCACGAGACCGAGGACGAGGTCACCGTTCTGCTCGAGCTCGAGGCTCCTGCCGCGGTGGCCGACGCAGGCCGGCCGCAGGCCTCGCTTCAGGTCGTCCTCGACCGCTCCGGGTCCATGCACGGAGCCCCGCTTGAGGGAGCCAAGAAGGCCCTCATCGCGCTGGTGCGTCGCCTGGAGCCAAGCGACAACTTCGGGCTGGTCACCTTCGACGACTCCGCCCAGGTCGTCGTGCCTGCCGGTTCGCTTTCTGACAAGGAGGCTGTGATCGCCCAGATCCAGGCTGTCCACTCGGGTGGTTCGACCGACCTGTCCGCCGGCTACCTTCGCGGTCTCCGCGAGATCCGTCGGGTCATCCCCGCCGACGGCGACCGACGGGGCAGCGGCACGGTCCTGGTCATCTCCGACGGCCACGTCAACGCGGGCATCAAGGGCGTCGACGAGTTCGCCTCGGTCACCTCCAAGGCCTACGCCGACAGCATCGTCACCTCCACGCTCGGCTACGGCCGCGGCTACGACGAGACGCTGCTCACCGCGATCGCACGCTCGGGCTCCGGCAACCACGTCTTTGCCGACAACCCCGACTCTGCCGGGGCAGCCATCGCCGGGGAGGTCGACGGCCTGCTCAACAAGGTCGTGCAGGCGCTGTCGCTGACGGTGGTCTTCGAGCCGGCCGTGGAGTTCCTGCGGCTCTACAACGACCTGCCGGCACAGCAGATCGGCGACGGGCGGGTCATGATCGAGCTCGGTGACCTCTACAGCGAGGAGGCACGCAAGGTCCTGCTGAAGCTCAAGGTCCCGGCGCTCACCTCCCTCGGCCTCGCCCGGGTCGCGACCCTCGAGCTCGCCTACGTCGAGCTACCGGGCCTCATCGAACACGTCGTCTCGCTGCCGGTCAGCGTCAACGTCGTGCCGGGCGACGAAGCGGCTGGTCGGATCGCTCACCCGAGCGTGCAGTCCGAGGTCCTGTTCCAGGAGGCCCAGGACGTGAAGCGCCAGGCGTCCGAGGCGTTCGAGCGCGGGCAGTTCGATGAGGGCCAGCGGCTCATCGGCGAGACCAAGACTCGACTGACTCAGTCCCTCCAAGTGGCCCCCGAGAAGCTCAAGCCCGAGATCCAGGTCGAGCTCGACGACGTCGCACGGATGGAGCAGTTGGGCCACGACAGCGGCCACATGGGCGCGCCGATGATGTCGAAGATGTCCCGGGACTCCTACCACCGGATGAACCGCAAGCGCGGTCGGCGAATCGACCCCGACCAGGACGGGCGCTGACGCAGAAGCGTGATTGTTTCGGACCCCTGGCGCACCCTGCTCCCATGAGCGAAATCATCAATGAGGTCAGCGCCGCTGAGGAGCCCGCGACCGTCTACTTCCGCACGGCCACGGGCACCCGCGTCCACCGGCCCGAGTGCCCGCACCTCGTCGGCACCGACGTCCACGTTGCTTCCCCCGTCGAGCGGCTGCAACACCCTGTCTGTGACTGGTCGCGAGCCCAGGACGAGGGCTACGGCCGCGAGCACTTCGACACGGTGGAGGACGCCATGCGGCGCCTGGGAGTGCCGGTCGAGGCGCACGACACCATCCTGGGTGCCCTGCGCTTCGTCCGGCACGACGAGGTGTTCACCGTGAACAGCCTGACTTACGGCGCGCTCGGCGCCCGGGGCCGCACGGTCGCTGGCTTCGGCAAGACGTTCTATTGGGTGGGCGACGAGCGGATCAACCTCCCGTCGTACGTCGACAGCTCGCGTTCGGGTCACACCGCGCCCAAGGCGCACGGCGGCTCATGTTCCGGCTGCCACCTCGAGCTGCCCCTCACCGGGGTCTGCGACGACTGCTGAGCCGTCCTGTTTCCACCCCGCGCCCCACCGATTCGGGGCACGATGGACGGCCTACAGGCAGCCGAGCGGGGGAGACGCCCATGCCACCAGGTCGAAGTGCAGTCATTGCGATGCAGCGTCTCGCGCGCATCCTCGCCGTCCTTGACGATGCCGGCGTCGTGGGGGCGACGGCCGAGCGCCTGGTCTCCGTTGCTGGCTATGGCGACAAGGCACCCGAGGACCAGCTCAGCCTCGATCTCAAGAACCTCCGCAAGCAGGGCTGGCAGATCGACAACGTGGCGCCCGCCGGCGCGCCGGGTCGCTACCGGATGGTGAGCGGCGACAACCGGCTTCAGGTCAAGCTCACGGCACCCCAACGAGCCGCCCTCCAGCGTGCAGTGCTCCTGGCCGAACGGTCTGACCTCGCCAAGCGCCTCGGTGTCCGCCCCGCCGCGGTCCCCGAGGGGGTCGGCAGCATCGTGATCCGGAAACCGAAGGGCGACAAGCTCTCGCTCGCCTTCCAGTCCGTGCAGCTCCGCAGCCGGATCAGGTTCACTTACAAGGGAACGTCGCGGCTGGTGCACCCCGGGACGGTCCGCTTCCAGAACTACAAGTGGTACCTCAGTGGCGTCGAGGACGGGTCCGGCCTCGTGAAGCACTTCGTGGTCAGCGAGATGAGCGACATCGCGCTGGACCCTCCCGGTACTGGTGCCGAGGTGCCGTCAGTGAGGCGCATCCCCCTGCACCCGCTCCGGTGGGAGGTCGACGCGCCGACGGAGGTCACGCTGCGCACGACCCGCGACTTCGTGCCCGACGTCATCCGATGGCTCAACGAGCCCGACTCCCAGGTCGAGCGCGAGGGCGCAGTCGACCTGACCTACACCGTGACGCATCGGCACGCCTTCCGCGCCCGCCTCTACGTCCTCGGCCCGCGGGTCACGATCACCCAAGGCGCCGATGTGTACGACGAGCTGGTCGCCGAGCTGCGCGAGATGGCGGGTCTGTGATGGCCGGGCCCAAGTTCCTCGAGCGCATCGCCCGCCTTCCCGAGGTGCTCAACGTCCTTGGCGCCTACCCCGACGGGTTGCCTCTGAGCGAGCTTGCCGCCCAGTTCGGCCTCGGCGTCGAGACCATGCGCGAGGACCTCGTCACCTACCTCGACCTGGAGTCGTGGGGCTGGACGTTCGACATCTTCCGCAAGCCTGCCCTGGAGTTCGTGCAGCCCGAGCCTGACCATGTGACGGACGGGGCCGGGCGCACCGTCGTGCGCGTCGTGCCGGATGCCATCCCCGGACTCGGCGCAGAGCACCTGTCCGCCGGTGACCTCGCCACGCTCTACACCGCCGGTACGGCGCTGCTCGAGGTCGACCCGGACGATGCCGATCTCGCCGCGGCGCTCGCCGTCATCGCAGAGACGATGTACGGGCAGCCGGCCGCGACACCGTATGTGGGTGACTGGACCCGCCATGTCAAGGACCTCCAGGACGCGCAGGAGCAGAGGCGCAAGGTTCGGATCGTCTACTCCCGCGCCTGGCGTCCGGGCGTGACCGACCGGGTCGTCGAGCCGCTGCGGCTCGTCCAGACGCGTCGTGGCTGGGAGGTCGACGCCGGACCGGTCGGACCGGAGGGCAATCTGCGGACCTTCCTGCTCTCCAACGTGAGGGCCGTCGAGGTGCTGGACCAGGGGTTCGAGCCTCCCTCCGGCGTCGAATCGCTGCTGACGAAGCAGCGCGCGACGACCACGGTTCGGATGCAGCTCGCGCAGGACGCCCGATGGGCCGCACGTCAGCACGCCGAGGGTGTCACCGTCGTGGCCGAGGACGAGGAGACCTTCACTGCCAACCTCGATCTGCTCGCGCCGGTCGGCGAGCGGATGGGTCTGATCATGCTGGCGAGCGGTCCCGCGACCCGCGTCATCTCACCGGGGTCCGTCCTGCCGGAGGCCATGGGCCTCGTCGAGGAGCTCATGCACCATCACGAGTCGGCAGGGCGCCCGACAGGCTGAGCAGCACTCACCACTCCTCCATCACGGGCTCGCCACAGTTAGGGCAGCTCATCTGCTCGGCACTCTCGCCTTCGGGCACTTTCCCGGTCGACGTGCAGTACTCGCAGATCCATCTCGCCATGAGTCGACGGTAACTGTGTCGCGGGTTGTGCGTGCTCGTCGCCGATCAGTTCCGGACGGGCTCGAAGGCGCGGACAGGCGTCCAGTAACGCCGGTCGAGGGCGAAGTCGTGACTTCCGTCGCGCCCTCCGGTCCAAGCCGACGCTCGAGCACTCCGGCCACCCACCCGCATGCAACGGCGCGGCACAGTCATGACCACGCTCCGCTTCTCGAGCGTGATCTCCAGACGAGGACATCGAACGCGCTCGGGCCGGCCTTCGTCGGAGGCCAGAACGGCCAGGTTCAGCGTGGCTTTCGGGCCGCGGGGAGTCCGTCGCCAGGTGACGAGGTACCCACGCCGCGCCCCGGCGTCCACTGCGGCGGTGGCCGAAGAGATCTCGCGTCGGTAGTTGTTCCACATCTGGATCTCGACTCTGGTGTAGTCCGGAGCGTTGCGCAGCTTCAGGGCTTTGATGTCCACGGCCCCAGCGCCGTACTCGGCGTAGCGATCGGGGTAGACCCCTTCTTGGGCGGCGTACCGCACCTCCACCGGGACGGTGACAACCTGTTGCCGGACGCCATAACCAGCCACCTCGACGTCCCACCAGCCCTCAGGTGCGGTACCAACGGCGTCCCAACTCCAGGAGTACGTGCCGACAGCGAGCTCGCCGAACCGGTGCTGGACTATGTATCCCCGTCCGCGCTGGACGTGGAGGTGAAACTCCCCGGGCTGGTGCACTGTCAGCGTCACTGTCACCGACTCACCACCGTCCTCAGGGTCGGGCCATACCTTGGTGTCCGAGACGGTCACCGACATCATCTCCGAGTGTTGGGTCGCCGGCTCCTCGCCAGCTGCCGGGCTGTGCCACGAAGCCGTTGCCATCGCGAGACTGACCGTCAGCCCACGCACGACGTGCAAGCCGATCATCACTATCCAATCCCCTCGTGTGTCTAGTTGAGGATTCTTGCCCACGCCCTTCGTAATGACATGCGAATGGCCAACGGATCAGCGTCGCTTCCGATAAAGCGTGGCCGGGCGCCCCCGAAGCCCGTCGGAGACAACGACCTTGCCGTTGCGTGTCAACGGCTCGACGTACTCCCGCATCCGCCGGTTGAAGTTGTCCTTGTGCAGGTCGGCGCCCACCACCGCCTCGTGCACCTTGCGGAGCTGTCGCAGGGTGAACGGCTCGGGCAGGAACCCGTCGGGGTCGGGATGGATGTCGACGTAGCGGTAGCGGATCTCGTAGTGCTGCCGGAGGGCCTCCACCGCCGCCGAGACGATCTCGTCGTGGTCGAAGAGCAGCCGCGGCTCGCCGCGGAGGCGTCCGTCGGGACCCACGGGCACCAGGTCGCCGCTGGCGTCCAGCAGCTCGGCCTCCGGGAGCGAGAGCGAGTGCGCGGCTGAGATCACCCAGCTGCGGTCATCACGATCGGGGTCGTCGAACAGCCGCAGCAGCCGCGGCCGGTTGCGTTCCGAGGGCTCGATGCCGACCTTGCGACGCAGGACGTCGTCGACGGTCCGGTCGACGGTCCACCGCTCCCGGATGAAGCCGCCGGGAAGTGAGCGGCCGTGGGGCTCGCGTCGGTCCTGCACCAGGACGCGAAGCTGGGGGTTTGTTTCGGAGGGTCCGCTTACGGTCAGCACAGCGACATCGACAGTGACACCGGGTCGGGGGAACGAGTCGAGGTCAGCCATACGGCAGACATTAGCGCGATGCGCGTGTTAATGTTTAGAGATAACAGAGTGCTAAAGGGGGATGCCATGAACGATCGGCACCAGGACGGCGGGGCCGCCCACACCGAGAGCTCCGACCACGAGCTCACCCAGGCCTGGAGCGACCTGGTCAGCGGACTGACCGCACAGTTGAAGCGGATGCGGGACGAGAGCGACCACCTCATCATCGAGCTGCCCGACGGCGACGACGGCGAGATCCGCCCCTACACGCAGCTCGCGGGCTTCGGTCCCGGAATGGTGCGCGCCGAGCTCAGCGGCAACGCCTACCTCGCGCCGGCGTACGTCCTGACCGACGAGTGGTGCGAGTCGCTGCGCTCGATGGGGTGGAGCGGCAACGAGGAGGCCGAGCCGAACTGGTACGTCGAGCGCCCGGTCGAGGAGGCCAAGAACATCGCGGCCCTCGTGGTGGCCGCGCTGCGCCTGGCCTTCGGCGTCGCCCACCCTCAGTTCCTGACCTACCGGGCATGGGGGCGCAACGCCGACGGTGCCACCGAGCTCGGTCTCAGCGCGAGCGATGACGTGCCGATCGAGCGACCGTCCGAGCCGATGATCCTGCAGCCGGAGGACCGCGACGACCTCCTGGCGATGATCCGCATGACGCTCCACGTCAAGTACGACGAGGAGCCCACTGTCGACGACGACGGCGACGTCGTGCTCAACCACCTCGACCAGCCGGTGTGGGTGCGGGCCCGCGAGGACATGCCCGCGGTCGAGATCTTCGCCCCGGTCGTCCACGGCGTGCACTCCCGCCGTGCGACCGCGGTGGAGATCGGGATCCTCAACCGCGACAACCCGCTGGTGAAGTGGTCGATGCAGGAACGTGCGGTGTGGCAGCACATCGTCATCCCCGCGCTGCCCTTCGCGCCCGGTCACCTCGATGCGATGGTCGACGTCTTCCTCGCGACGATGACGGCGACGCGCGACGACCTGGCCCTGCGTGTCGGCGGGCGGGTGGTCTGAGATGGTCCTCGAGCGACCTCGGCTCACCACCGCCCAGATCGACCGCGCCTGCGGCGTGCTCATCGCATCTGCGGCCGGTGACGCCCTTGGCGCCGGCTACGAGTTCGCCAGCGTGGCCGCCGACCTCGTACCCACGATGATCGGCGGCGGCCTCGGCAACTTCTCTCCCGGCGAGTGGACCGACGACACCTCCCAGGCCGTCGTCATCGCACGGGCCGCTGCCACCGGCATCGACCTGCGCACCCCCGAGGCGCTAACGCAGGTCGCGCAGGGCTTCGCCGACTGGTACGCCGGCGGCCCCGCCGACGTCGGCACCCAGACCTCCGCCGTGCTCAGCCGCGCCGGGCGCAACCCGACCGGTGCCGCCATGGCAGAGGCCGCACGCGTCGTCCACGAGCGCTCGGGTCGCAGCGCCGGCAACGGCTCCCTGATGCGCACCGGCCCGGTCGCGCTGGCCTACCTCGACGACCCCGAGGGCCTCGTCGAGGCCGCGATGGCCATCAGCGCGCTGACCCACCACCAGGACGTCGCCCAGGAGGCCTGCGCGGTCTGGTGCCTGATGATCCGCCACGCGGTGCTGACCGGCGAGCTCCCGCCGTACGACGACATCGCGCCGTGGGTGCCCAACGGGGACGCCTGGCGCGAGCTGCTGCTCGAGGCCGAGACCAAGCCGCCGTCGTCCTTCATGCGCAACGGTTGGGCGGTTGGCGCGCTGCAGGCGGCGTGGTCCGCGATCACCCACACGCCCGTGCCGACCGACGGGCCCGCCTGCGGGCACCTCGTCGACTCGCTCACCACCGCAATCCGCATCGGTCACGACACCGACACCGTCGCAGCAATCGCCGGCGCCCTGCTCGGCGCGCGGTGGGGGATGAGCGCCGTCCCCGCCGCCTGGCGTCGCGTGCTCCACGGTTGGCCGGGGCTGCGTGCCCGCGACCTCGAGCACCTCGCCTACCTCACCGCCCACCGCGGCACCGCAGGCAAGTACGGCTGGCCGCTGGTCGACCACATCGACTACGCCCACCTGCAGTACGGCCGGCCCGCGCTGGCGACGCACCCGCACGACGACGGCGTGCTGATCTCCGGTGCGACCGTGCTCGACAGGGTCCCGGACAAGGTCGACGTCGTGGTCAGCCTCTGCCTGACGGGCCGAACCCAGGTGCCCGCCGGCGTCGAGCACATCAACTTCCGGCTGATGGACCAGGCCGAACCCGAGCAGAACCCCAACCTCGACTTCGTCCTGATGGACGCTGCGCGACTCGTCGCCGACCTGCGCGACGAGGGCAAGACCGTGCTGCTGCACTGCGTCGCCGCCCACTCGCGCACGCCCACGGTCGCCATCGCCTACTCCATGCTGCGAGGCGTGGAGCTCGAAGAAGCGCTGCCGGCGGTGTGTGGGGCGCTGCCGGCAGCGCGACCGAACCGGGGATTCCGGGATGCGCTGAAGCGCCTCGCGGACAGTGCCGTCCGGGATTCAATTGCGGAACCCGCTTGAGAGAGAGACACAAGGATGTTCATCGTCGATGGAGCACTTCACTGGAGCGCCTCCGACCTGACCGCAGCTGCCGCGTGCGAGTACGCCGTCCTCCGCACGCTCGACCACAAGCTGGGCTGGGGTGCCGCGCTCCAGGAGTCCGAGGATCCGCTGATGCGGCACATCGCCGCGCTGGGTGACGTGCACGAGGAACGCTTGCTCGCGGAGTACATGGCATCTGGCGACGTCGTCCAGATGCCTCGTGTCCTGGGATCGCACACTGCGGCCAAGCTGCAGGCTGCGAGGGACGACACTCTCGAGGCTCTCCTCTCCGATGCCCCGGTCGTCTACCAGGCCGCCTTCTCGGACGGGGAGTTCTTCGGCTACGCCGACTTTGTCGAGCGAGCCGACGACGGGTGGCGCGTCTGCGACGCCAAGCTCGCGCGTCAGGCCAAGCCTCAGGCCTTGCTGCAGCTGGGTGCCTACGCCGAACAGATGCGCACGCTTGGATTGCCCGTCTCTTCCAGGGTTGCGCTGCTGCTGGGCAACGGCGAACGCGTGGAGTTCCAGCTCAGCGACGTGCTTCCGGTTTTCTCCGAGCGACGCGAGCGGTTGCGCGAGCTCCTCGGCACGCACCGCTCCGGGGGCCGGCCGGCCGAGTGGGGGGCGAGCGGGGTCCGCGCCTGCGGCGGGTGCGCCGAGTGCCGTGACGCGGCCGAGCAGGCCGGCGACCTCGTGCTGGTGGCCGGCCTGCGCATGGACCAGCGTCGCAAGCTGAGAGCTGCGGGCATCCTGACCATGGGCGACCTCGCCGCGGCGACGTCCAGGCCCGGCGACATGGCCCAGGCCACGTTCGACAAACTGCGCGCGCAGGCCGCGATCCAGTGGAGCCAACGACACGCCGGTGAAGGAGCACCCGTCGAGTTCGAGCTGCTCGACGGCGCGGCAGAAGCCCTCACCCGACTGCCGGCACCGTCGGCGGGCGACCTCTTCTTCGACTTCGAGGGCGACCCGCTCTACGACGAGGGAGACCCCTCGCGCGTGGGGCTGGAATACCTCTGGGGCGTGCTCGGCACCGACGACGACTACACGCCGATCTGGGCCCACGACTGGGCTCAGGAACGAGCGGCGTTCGTGGAGTTCATGGAGCTGGTGGCCAAGCGCCGAGCAATCGATCCGGACATGCACATCTATCACTACGCGCCCTACGAGACGGCGGCGCTCAAGCGTCTCGCGATGCGCTACCAGACGTGCGAGAAGGAGCTCGATGACCTCCTGCGCTCCGAGGTGTTCGTCGATCTCTACGCCACGGTGCGCGCGTCGGTTCGGGTCTCGGCCCCGTCGTACAGCATCAAGAAGCTCGAGCCTCTGTACATGGGTGACGAGCTGCGCTCGGACGACGACGACGCGGTGTCCGACGGAGGCGCCTCGGTCGTGGCTTACCACGAATTCCGCACGTGGCGGACCGAGGACCCGCCGGCGGCGATGAAGCGGCTGGCCGCCTTGGCGGATTACAACGAGTACGACTGCCTCTCGACCCTCCGCTTGCGCGACTGGCTGCTGACACGAGCCGAGGACGTGGGTGTCCGACACCTCATCGTGCCGCGCACCAACGCGGTCGAGGGTGAAGAGCTGACGGTCAAGGACCCGGTGTTCCGTGGCTTGATGGATCTGTCCGGGCCCGAGGTGCGCACCGAGCGCACGGCTCCGGAGCAGGCGTGCGCGATGCTCGCGACGTCCCTCGACTTCTTCCGTCGTGAGAACAAGCAGTTCTGGTGGGAGCACTTCGAGCGGCTGATGCACCCGATCGACGACTGGGCCGGTGCCCGCGACGTGTTCGTGGTCGAGTCGGCCGAGGTGGTCTCCGACTGGCAGGTGCCCGAAGGCAGGGCAAGGAACGAGCGTCGACTCGTGCGGCTGGTGGGTGAGTGGACCCCGGGCAGCAAGGACGGCTCGGGCGCGAAGGTCGCCTACGCGACCCCCGCACCGTCGAAGTCGCACGGTCCGGAACGCGCTCCGTACGCTGCCTGCGACAGCGCCGCAGTGAAGTCCGACGACGCAGACACGCGGGTGGTGTTGCTGACCGAGAGCCGCAAGTCGGAGGACACCTTCCCCGGCCTCCCGGTGGCGTTGCTGCCTGGCAGTCCGCCGCCCGTCGGCAGGCTCGAGGACGCCATCAAGGGGGTGGGCCAAGCCGTCGTCGCTACGGGTGGGCCATCGGACTCAGCCGCGATGGACATCCTGACGCGGCGCACTCCCCGACTTCGCGGCGGGTTTCCGCTCCCGCGCGGTGGATCGACCATCGACAACGTCGTCGAGGCTTTGGTCGGCATGGACGACTCCTACGTCGCGGTCCAGGGGCCGCCCGGCACCGGCAAGACGTACGCCGGCTCCCGGGTGATCAAGTGCCTGGTCGAGCAGCACGGCTGGCGGGTCGGCGTCGTGGCGCAGTCGCACGCCGTCGTGGAGAACATGCTCGACGGCATCGTCAAGGCGGGCCTTGATCCGGCGCTGGTCGGCAAGGCAAAGGTCGAGAAGTCCGACCCCGCCTGGACCAGCCTGAAGGACGTGCCGAAGTTCCTCGACGAGCACACTGCGGAGGGCTGCGTCATCGGTGGAACGGCCTGGGACTTCGCCAACGACAACACGGTTCCTCGGGAGAGCCTCGACCTCCTGGTCATCGACGAGGCCGGGCAGTTCTCCCTCGCCCCGACCATCGCGGTCTCGGTCGCTGCCCGGCGACTCCTTCTGCTGGGAGACCCTCAACAACTGCCCCAGGTGAGTCAGGGGACCCACGCCGAGCCGGTCGACACCTCAGCCCTCGGGTGGCTCCTGGATGGACACCGCACACTGCCCGAGGACCGGGGCTACTTCCTCGCCGAGTCGTACCGGATGCACCCGGCCCTGTGTGCGCGCGTCTCGGTGCTGTCCTACGAGGGACGACTGCACGCTGCGGCGCCCGCGTCACAGCGCTCCCTCGAAGGCGTCCAGCCGGGACTGCAGGTCGTGACGGTTCCGCACGCAGGGAACCAGACGGCGTCTCCCGAGGAGGCTGCCGAGGTGGTCGCGCAGGTACGAGCCCACCTCGGCGCTCGCTGGGACGATCCGGACGATGCGTCCGCGCCGCGGCCGCTCGACCAGTGCGACTTCGTGGTGGTGGCGCCCTACAACGCGCAGGTCACCCTGATCCGGGCCCGCCTGAAGGAGGCGGGACTGGGAGAGGTGCGGGTCGGCACGGTCGACAAGTTCCAAGGTCAGGAGGCACCCATCGCGATCGTCTCGATGACGGCTTCGTCGCACGGGGACGTGCCCCGTGGGATGGGCTTCCTGCTCAGCCGCAACCGCGTCAACGTTGCGGTCTCGAGGGCCCAGTCGAAGGCGATCGTCATTCGTTCGGCCTCGCTCACGGCCTACATGCCGTCGAGTGTCGACGGGTTGCTGGAGCTGGGGGCGTTCATCGGCTTGTGTGGCGAGCAGTCCTCGGCACAGGATCGAAGCTGCCGCCAGGCGGACCTCCGAAGCCGTACGGTCGAGCCATGGAGTTGAGTGCAGAACTGCTGGGGCCCCTGAAGCCGGAGTGGGACCGCGCGCCAGGGGATCCGGAGATGACGGCGTTTAAGCGGGAAGCCCGGCGCCGTCAGGCCACGTGGCGAGCCCAGCAAGGTCTCGGCGTCGGGGAGCACCCTCCCGGGAACAAGAACGGCTCCGTTCTCATGGAGGAGGATGGCGATGCCTACGCCAACTTCCTGTCCCCGCGAATCGTCGAAGCCGTCAAGCAAAGGTTGCATGAGGATCAGCGACAGACGTCGCAGCAGCTTCAGGAGTCCAGGCTTCTCAACCACCTCCTCTCCTCGATGCCGATGTGCTTCAACCTGTTCGGCGAGCTGCACGACGATCCTGAGCGTCTCACCGCCGCCGGCAAGGCCCTGTGGAACGCGGCGGGGGAGGGACAGGCCGTCGATTTCGAGTCGTCTCCAGGGCGTCACGACTCCCGATTCACCGGGGACGGCACAGCGTTCGACGTCGCGCTGTTCTTCGGTGAGCCGGACGCGTCGCGGACCGTCATCGGGGTCGAGACGAAGTACCACGAGCACGCCGTCATCGAGTCCCCACCGAACGCAGTGTCTCGCCTGCCCCGCTATCGCAAGATCGTCGAGACCTCCCAGGTATTCAAGCCCGACTGGGAGAAGCGCATCCTCGGCACCGAGCTGCAGCAGGTGTGGCGCGACCACCTCCTGTTGCTCGCCATGCTGCAGGACACCGACCAGGCGTGGACGTCAGGCACCTATGTCCTCGTCTACCCGGAAGGCAACACGTCATTCGCTCGACTGGCGGAGCGCTACGTGGACGCGCTGCAGGACGATTCGACCTTCCTTCACATGACTGTCGAAGCCCTTCTCGACGCTCACGTCCTCCACGCGCCCGACACCGAGCAGAAGTTCCGAGAGAGGTACCTCTTCTGACAGCCGTCCTGCTCGCGAACAGTGGCGAAAGGGGCTGAGCCCTTCCCCGCTGCCTGCTCTACCTTGCTGGCCAGGGATCCGGGACAGTCCCATCGCGGGCGCCTCGCACTGCGAGGTACCTGGGGGGATGGGCTTCCTCGTTCGCTGAAACCCAGTCATCGTCGCCTTGTCTCGGGCACAATGCCGAGCAGTCCTCATCGGGTTCGAAGCCATGAGAGCTTCATGCCGTGCAGCGCAAGCGGTGTGCTTGGGTTGGGTGCAGTTGTCGGGCCTTTCGCAGCCCGGCGGGGTGCAGCGCCCTGATGACGGGGATCGGGACGAACGAGGGGTACGGAATGACTGATCAGGTGAACTCGGACGCCCACCTCACATTGCATCCGATCGTCTCCGAGCTCGCGGAGGCGCTCGCGCGCGTTGCCGGGTCGCGCGCAGAGATCGTGCCTGGGGATAACCACAACTGGCTGGCAATTGAAGAGACGTCCAGCGCGATTACCTTCGTCGAGGCGGAAGGCTCCGAGCTTCGAGTCGTTCCTTTCGTGGGGGACGCTGACGCCTTACGGGCGCGTTCCTTCGTCAGTGCGATCAGGCCATCCTGGCTCGACGGGGAGTGCGAGCTCGTCGCTGATGTGTCAGCACTGTCCAGCTACGCCGACCGCGGTCAGGTCATCGACCTAATGCACGCAGCGTTGGACTACTGGACCAGGTCCGCCAACACTTCAGTGACTACGCCAACGCCAACCCCAACTGTTGAGCCGGTCGTGGTCCACTCGACAGCAGAGGTCGACTTCTCCGAGGCGGCGATCGAAGCGCCCGCGGACGAGACACCGGCAGAGGACGCCAGGACTGTCGAAGTGCATATGCGCGCCGACATCAGCGATCAGTGGTCGTGGGCGTCCTCAGCCGCACGCATCCCGCAGATTTCTGACCTGACCGTAGCTGTGGCTGAACCGATCGAGCACGCCCGAATCAGCGTCGTCGTGCGTGACGCAGATGTTCAATTCGGCACGAAACTCGCCTTCGAGGGCCCGCTCGACGCCGGCACATCGGTGCTGGGCAGCGTCCATGTCCCACTGTCGGCCCGGGTCATGTCCCAGGTGGATGAGCGCCAAGGCGCAGAGTGTGTCATCACGCTCGAAGACGCGGCCGCGGACCGGGTGCTCGCCCGATACGACGAGGAGCTGGACATTCAGCCGCGCGACCTGTGGTTCTGGCAGGGCGACCCGCGTCGTTCTGAGCAGAGGGCACGCATGATCGCGCGCTACAACGAGCTGGTAGAGCTCGTTAAAGAGGACTCTGAGCGGGCCGACATTGCCGACATCCTCACGGAACTTGAGTGGCTCAAGCGGGTGGTCGACGACCAGGATGGACGGAGCGACACGCTGAGCCGTTCGCTGCTCGCATCGTTTGTGCGTCCGAACCATCCCGAGATCGCTGTGCTGGCCCGAGAGGCAGCCGACGTGCGCGGACGTATCGCCGGCGAAGCGTCATTCCACACATTCCAGCTCCCCGAGCGCGACACAGAAGAGCGCCAAGAAGTTGCTGGCAACGTAGAGAGCTCGATCACCGCCATCTACGAGACCCTGCGCGCTCGCAAGGTCGCCTACTCCGAACCGCCGCCGGGCTGGGATTACACACGCGACGGTCAGCGCATTCGAGATCACGGCGTAGTCGCACGAGGTGGACTCGGCACCTGCATGGACACCGCGGTCCTGACCGCAGCCGTCATCGAGCACGTAGGTCTCAACCCTGTGCTTGTCCTGATCCCATCCCACATCTTCATTGGGTACTGGCGACTCGACCCAGCGAAGAGCGGGAAAGACGGGGGTCCGGACTGGTATCCACGTTCACCCGTCGTCCGAGACCCATCGCACATCCGGAACCTCGTCGAGGCCGGCTACCTCGGCCTCATTGAAACGACGGCCCTCGCAGTTGCAGCCAACGCGTCACCGGGCGACGCGCGCGAGCAGGCCCGCCAGGTGCGATTCGCCAGTGGGATCCACGCCAACGACGTCACGCTCATCGACGTAGCCGCAGCCCGCCGCGAAGGCGTATCCGCTCTACCAGCGGTACACGAGAGGGCAGACGGCGTCACCGAGATCTATGAGTACCGCGCCGGGCAACATGCTGTTGTTACTGAAGTCGAAGAGAAGGTCATCGATCCCGAGTCGCGCCAGCGCCACGTCGATAACCACCCCGCGCGCTACCGGACGTGGAAGAGCTCGCTCTTCAGCCTGAACGCAACGAACGCTCTGCTGAACCTCGGCAATAACGCTCGCGTGCAACCGCTGATTCTCCCGGCTGAGGGTTTGGGCGTCCTTGAGGACAAGCTCCATCAGGACGTCTCGTTCAGCTTGGTAAGCGGTTATGACATCCCGGAAACCTTTGCCGCCCGGGACGTCAAGAACGCCCTGCAACTGCTAGAGAGCGGCAACGCCGACGATCGCAAGGAGCTGTTATCACAGCTAAACGACCGGCGGCTCTATGTGCAGCGGATCGGGCGGTCCGGGGGACAGAGGACCGCACTCGGATCCAGCACATTCGTGAAGGAGATCCGGTCGATCGCCCACAACGCGAAGACAGCCCGCGAGGAACGCGGGATGAATCCACTGTTCCTCTGCCTTGGTCTCTTCCGATGGGAATACAAGCCGGATGTGTTCGCCGAGGCCCCGCTCATTCTCGTGCCGGTCAACATTGGCGTAGCGCGCGGACGCCAAGAGATCACACTGTCGCTCGACACGTCGCAGCAGACGACGCCGAACGCAGCTCTCATCGAATGGCTTCGTCGTGAGCACGGATTGTCGATCGCCGGGCTCGCGGAGCCTCTCTCGGACCGGGCGGGCATCGACGTCGATGCGGTTATCGCAGAGGTACGAAACGCTGTCATTGGGCGACAGCTATCTACACGTGTCGAGGTCGTCTCCGAGGCGCGCCTTGCGACTCTGGATCTGTCCTCCTTCCGCATGTGGCAGGACCTGAACCTCCACGCGGACCACTTCTTCGACCGCCCGCTGGTCAAGCATCTCGTCGACACGCCTACAGAGACCTTCAACGACCCTGCGATCGTGGCGGTCGACGACGCTGCCCATGTCGAGGTGCTCGAAGACGAGTTGGAGAAGCTCGAGACTCCAATTCCGGCCGACTCCACTCAGAAACAAGCCGTCCTCTGGGCCAAGCAGGGCCGCACTTTTGTACTCCAGGGGCCGCCCGGCACCGGCAAATCGCAGACGATCACTAACATGGTCGCCGAGTGCCTTCTTACCGGCCTCCGGGTGCTCTTCGTGGCCGAGAAGGGCACCGCTTTGGCGGTGGTGCAGCGGCGACTGGACGAGATCGGTCTTGGCCCTTTCACGTTGAATCTTCACCACGAGGGCTCCAACGCGGCAGAGGTACGCGCCCAGCTGAAGCGATCACTCACGGCCAGCGTCAACCCCGACAACCTGGCCATTGAAAGCGCCCGCCGACGGCTAAGAAACGCACGTTTCGAGCTGACCCAGTATCCCCAGCAACTCCACAATGCCAACGCCGCGGGACTGTCGGCGTACAGCGCGCATGATGAGTTGCTCGTCCTGCAGGACGGCCCGGCGATGCCGATCCCCACGACACTGGTCGCGCATCAGGCAGAGCACATCGAAGCGCTGAAGGACCTCTTTGAGAACCTCCAGAGGTGGACCGCCGCAGCGGGTGTCCGTCCTGGCCATCCGTGGCGGCTCGCTGGTGTGGGTAACGGGGACCCGTTCGACATCGAGCGGGTGAGTGGCGCAGTGCGCGGCATCCTCGCGGGGTTCGCGTGGTCGGACTCGCTCGGTGGCGCGCTCCGCCTGGCGCTCGACTCCGTCACCCGGCCCGCGCAATTCAACACCCTCGCGGCGGCAGCGAACCCCGCCTTCCCCTCCGGGGACGAGCTGGCCGGCGTGCTCGAATCGAGTTGGCCAGCGCGCGCCGGCGAAACGGTCGCTGGCTGCGAGCGCGCGGTTGAGGGCTGCACCCCCAAGCTCCACGGGTTTGCACCAGACGTGCTCGGACTCGATCTTCGCGGAGTCGCGAAGCAGTTCGGCGCCGCCACAGCGTCCGGCTTCATGGGACGCAAGGGTCGTCAGATGGCAGCGATCGCTCCGATAGCAGCACTGGCGCCACCAGGGCTGGACATGCACCCTTCGAACGTCGGGGCGATCCTGTCCGACCTCGTTGACGTCCAAGACGCAGACGAACAAGTCCGGATGTCGATCGCCRCCACGCCAGGTCTGTCGAGGACCGTTCCGAAAAATGCGCTCGTGCCCGGTGCGCTCGCGGCCGCTCGCACGCGGGTCGAGGAACTCACTCAAGCAACTGCGAGCCTCCGCGATGGAGGTGAATGGACTCACCTCGTCAATGACCTTGCCCGCGCCGGCCATCTCGCTGGACAGGCCGAGGCTCTCGGTGCTTACGCGGAATCATGGAGCAACCTTTGCGATGAGCTCGTCATCCAGGACGCGGACTTCGAGGCATGGCGAAGCGGTGCGACACTGACGACCGCGGTGAGCCGGGTCGAAGACGTCTGGCGTCGCGACGTTGAATATGAGCGGCTCGTCCCGCTTCAACGTTGGTGCACCCTCGTACGCAAGCTCGAGCCGATGCGTTCCGCCGGGCTCGACCAAGCACGGGTCGAGCTTCTCGAAGGCACTCTTCCCGCCTACACCGCCGAGGATGCGCTCGCACGAGGCGTCGCAAAGGCCTCGCTCGCTGAGCGGATCAGCACCGAGGGGCTCGATCGCTTCGACGCCGTCGCGCACGACCAGCGCGTGTCGTCATACTCCGATTCTCAAGCCGAGGTCCGCAAACAGTGGGTCACGGACGGCCCTGCGCGCATCATGGCGCGAAGGGGCGCTGGAGGCCTTGGCTCTCGCACTGGCGGCCTTGCGCGGGAGTTGGAGAAGACCACCCGGAAACTCGGGACCCGCCCGATCCTGCGGAAGTACGGCGAGGCCGTCCAGGAACTCACGCCCCTCGTGTTGTGCAGTCCGTCGTCCGTCGTCGACCTCATCGAACCGGGCGTCATGGAGTTCGATCTCGTCATCTTCGACGAAGCTTCCCAGATCACAGTCCCCGAAGCGGTCGGCGCGCTTGGCCGCGCCCGTGCCGCCATCGTCGTTGGTGACAGCAAGCAGATGCCGCCCACCCGCAAGGTTGGGGGTGGTGCATTCGACGACGACGAGATCGACGACCCCGATGCCGAGGAGATCGTCGAGGATCAAGAGTCAATCCTCAGCGAGTGCGAGCTCGCCCGCGTACCTACCCTCAGCCTTAGCTGGCACTACCGCAGTCAGGACGAGGCACTGATCGCGTTCAGCAATCGCACGTACTACCGGGGTGACCTGAGCAGTTTCCCAACTCCCACCCTGCTCTCTTCCGAGACAGGTCTGGAGTTCCGGCCGGTGCATTGGCCTGAGAACGGCGACAAGGGCATGTACCTACGAGCGGGCGCCGCGAAGGTGGACCTCGGAAACGGGATCACCGCGGGATCCAACACCAACCCGTTCGAGGCAGTCGAGATCGTGAAGTACATTCACGAGCTCGTCCATGCCAGCGAGCGGCTCCCCTCCGTCGGCATCGTGACCTTCAACGAGCAGCAGCGCCAGCTCATCGAGGACCTGTTGCACGCAAGCGGCGACACCAAGATCGCCGACCTCCTGGACGAGTCCAAGATGGGTCGGGGCGAGGCCCTATTCGTCAAGGCCCTCGAACAGGTCCAAGGCGATGAGCGGAACGTCGTCGTCTTCTCGGTCGCCTTCTCCAAGCAGGCCAACGGCAAGGTCCCGACCAACTTCGGGCCACTCTCCAACGCTGGTGGGGAGCGACGGCTCAACGTCGCCGTAACCCGAGCGCGGCGAAAGAACGTGGTGTTCTGCTCCTTCAACCCGGCCTCCAACGAGCTCGACGTCTCCGGATCGACGTACCAGGGACCGAAGGACCTCAAACAGTTCCTGATGGACGCGCAGGCCGCCGGCTCTCAGAGCGATGAGGCAGAAACCGCCCACCGTATTGCCATCCGGGATCGGCACCGTGATGAAATCGCTGTGGCCCTGCAAGACGCTGGTCTGCACGTGATGTCCGACGTCGGGCTGTCCAATTTTCGGCTCGACCTCGTGCTCGCACGACCGGAATATCCAGATCGCCCGATCCTCCCGGTCCTGCTCGATGGCGAGAGTTGGAAGAAGCGCAGCACGGTGTCCGATCGGGACGTCTTACCTGTTGAGGTTCTTGAGAACCTGATGGGTTGGCCGACCGTTGCGCGCGTCTGGTGGCCGATGTGGCTCCAGAATCGGGACGAGGTCATTGCCCACGTCGTTGCGGAAGTGGATCGAGCCGAGGCCCACCTCGACGGCAGCACCGCGGGAACGGTGTCTGCCTCGAATCCCTTGCCGGGGATGATTGCTGAGCCTGTCCAGAGCCTCGCCCCGGAGACCGAGTGGGATCTCCCTTCAGAATCAATGCGCACGAACGCCGAGGGTGACGGCGAGTCGAACTTGGACATCGCGGCATCGCGGACCCCTCCGGAACCTCTGGACCCCGAGTCCGCGGTGCCGTTCCTGTCGCAGGAACAGTTTGAAACCCCTGCGGCTTCGATGCCTCCCGCGCCGTCGACGCCCGTCCCCGTCACTCCGTCTGGTACTCACGCAGCGCAGACGGACACCGATGCCATAGCCGAGTTCCAGCCCGCTCACACCAGTGTGGTCGGCTCGAAGGAGACCCTCGACCGCCTGCCTGATCGCACGGCCGCGGCGACTGTGCGCGATCAGGTACGCGACGTCATCGAGACCGAAGGACCCGTCGAGCTGGGGCGACTTGCTCGCATCGTTGCGCGACGCTTTGGTCTCAACGCGGTCCGCTCGGCACGTGCCGACAGCATCATCAAGCTGGTCCCACGGGGGCAGGTACGCAAGAACCGAAGACTCGGCGATTTTGCTTGGCCGACACACCTCGACCCCGAGGCCTGGGCCGGTTTCCGCATCGCCGGACAGGACGGTGCGCGATCCCTCGATGAGATTGCCCCGGAGGAGATCGCCAACGCGATGCTCGCGGTGCTCGATGAGTACGACTTGAACCTGGTTGACGACTTGCTTCGCGCGACTGCGGAGCTGTTTGGGATCACCAGGCTAGGGGCCAACGTTCGCGCTCGACTCGAAGCGGTACATGACTCGCTCCCGATCGAGGATGTCGTGGCGACCGCTCAGGAGCAGCCGGCGTCCAGCGAGATTGCGGCGGCCGCGCCCCCTTCGGACGATCCCACTGATTCCGACGGCGACCTCGGAGTCGTGGAGATTGCAGCGATGCTGGCCGATGCAATCCAGTCGAGTGGCACGGGCGGATTCGACGTGAATGGCGGGTACGTCCAGTGGCAGGGCGATCGCGAGAGGGGCCTGTACGTCGAGGCGGGCGATGGACAGGGGTACGACGAATCGTTTGACGCGGCACTCGCCGAGAAGCTCGTTTCGACCGGCTGGCGCAGGCCTGTGCCCAAAGATGGCATCCGCAACTGTTGGTTCGAGCTCCCGCTTGCGTTGAACGGTGACGAGTCGGAGCGTAGCTACGCCACTCGGCTGCAGGTGGCAGCGGAGCGTGTTCTCAACGGCATCCAAGTCTTAGAAGTACATCAGCGCTGAGTCAGGTCTCTGCCCGTCCGAACAGCACCCCACCCATCCGCGCCATGGCTTCCCGGCGCATCGGGTCGATGACGTGGGCGTAGCGCTGGGCGGTCCGGTGCTCGGTCCATCCCATGAGGTCCATGAGCGTCCGGGTGTCGACACCGTTGGCGAGGAGCAAGGTCGCGGCAGTGTGGCGGGCGTCGTGGACGCGAGCGTCACGAACGCCGGCGAGACGCAGCACCTCCTTCCACTCAGCCCAGTCGCGTCGGGGATCGATGGGCGCGCCGAACTCGGTGGCGAAGATCCAGTCCTCGTCGCTCCACAGGAAGCCCGCCTGGAGGCGTTCGGCGGCTTGAGCTGCCTTGTGGGCCCTGAGGAGGGAAGCCAGGCCGGGCGGCAGCGGAATGGTGCGTGACCTGTTGTTCTTCGGGGTGCGGGTGACGAGGCCGCCTTGGGTCCGCTCGGGACACCGGCCTCCCTGCTTGGTCCAACACGTGGGCTGGCCTGCGTCGTCGGGCTCGCACCCGTGGCGGCCGGTCTCGCGGCGCAAGGCGCGACGTACGACCACGGTCTCGGTCTCGAGATCCAGGTCGGTCCACTTCAGCCCGAGCGCTTCGCCCTGCCGGAGCCCCAGGGACAGGGCGACGCTCCAGCGGGCGCCGTTGCGGCGGTCGGCGACGGTCCGGAGGATGCGCGTCGCGTCGTCGACGGTGAGAGGCACCACCTCGACCTCCGGGGGCTTCTCGACCTTGACCTTCTTGGCCGGGTTCACCGCCAGGCGGCCCGAGTCCACGGCGGCCGACAGGCACGACCGCAGGACGCGGTGGGTGGCGGCGACGGTGTGGACGCTGGCGCCGGCCCGCTTCATCTCGATGAGGCGACTGCGGATGACTTCCGCGGTCAGCGCGCTCAACTTCATCCCGGCGAGATGGGGCAGGACGTGAACTCGGAGCGTGGACCGGTAGCCGTCGATGGTCTTGGCCTTGCGCCCGGCCAACGGAAGGATGTCGTCGAGCCAGTGGGTCGCCCACCAGCCGAGGGTCGTGTCCTGGCTCGAGTGGATGTACTCGCCTCGGTCGCGCTGCGCCTCGAGTCGTCGCTGCGCCTGGATGACCTCCCGACGCGTCTTGCGCCGCAGGTGCTTGCGGTCGGGACGGCCGTCGGGGTGCCAGCCCATCGGGACGTAGACGTGCCAGAGGCCGTCCTTGCCCTGATACGGCGTCGGTGTCGCCTGGGCCGGGTCCTGGCGGGGGCGGCTCATGCCGCGCCTTGTCCTCGCCGCTCAACGCGACGGGACTCGATGTAGGCATCGACGTCACGGCGCAGGATGCGCGTCGCGTAGTTCATCTTCACGTGGGGGAGTTCCCCGCGCCGGAGCATGCGATCGATGGTGGACATGGAGACCCGCAGGATGGCGGCGGTCTCGCGGATGGTCAGGAGAATCGGTGTCTGGGTCATGACCAGCCCTGTGCCAGATACATCGGGGCTGCGGCCGCCGACGAAATGAGGGAGCTGGGACATGTCTGAAGACTGCCGCGCCGAGATAACGGTGCCCGGCGGGGTTCTTGCACCATTCCTGCACCACTCGGACCGGGCGGCCTCCTGAAGTCGAGGGGAGCATCCGCGGTCGGGAACGCCAAAGCCGCAGGTCAGCGAGCTGACCTGCGGCTTTGTTGGTCTGCGCGCCTGTAGGGATTCGAACCCCAAACCTTCTGATCCGTAGTCAGATGCTCTATCCGTTGAGCTACAGGCGCTCGTCCGTGCGGCCGATGCGGCTGCGAGGACTGGTCGAGAATAGCCGACACACTGCGGACGGGCGAAATCAGGGGAGGGGTCGAGCGGCTGGGACCTTCGTCGCGGAGTCGGGACTTCCGGCCCCGTCGCAGGCGCGGACGGTGCCCTATCGTGCCTAGCACCCGCACCGCGGCGAGGCACCGCCGCACGACGAGAGGGAGCGCGATGGCAGATCTCGAGGCAGTCATGGATGAAGCCGGGCTGACGAACCCGAAGGTCCGAGAGTTCGTGAAGGAGTACGCCGAGCTGACCGGCGCCGAGCGCATCGAGGTGGTCAACGCCTCCGACGACGCCCGTCTCCTCGAGGAGGCCGTGGCGACCGGCGAGCTGCAGATGGCCGGCGAGGGTCGCTACTACTCCCGCAGCTACTACAAGGACACCGCCCGCTCCGAGGAGCGCACCATCGTCGCGACGAACAACGAGTCGGACCGGGGCGTCTACAACAACTGGCGCCCGGCCTCGGAGATGAAGCCGATGCTGCACGACCGGATGCGTGGCGCGTCCGAGGGCAGGACGATGTACGTCATCCCCTACCTGATGGCCCCTGCCGGCAACGTGCTCGCGCCGTGGGCCGCGGGGGTCGAGCTCACCGACACCCGCACCGTCGTGCTGCACATGATCCGCATGTCGCGGGTCGGGGTGCAGTTCGTCAACGATCTCGAGGACCCCGACTCGTTCGTCCGCGCCGTCCACGTGACCGGCGACCTCGAGCACCTCGGCCAGGGCACGTCCGCGGACCAGCGCTACTTCGTCACGGTCGCCGACGAGCGCACCATCCTGCACTTCGGGTCGTCGTACGGCGGCAACGCGCTGCTCGGCAAGATCGCGCACGGCCTGCGGCAGGGCGCGTACGACGGCTGGGCCAGCAAGAAGTTCCTCGCCGAGCAGTACATGCTCATCGGCATCCACGACAAGGAGACCGGCAAGGACTACCACGTCTGCGGCGGCTTCCCGAGCGCGTCGGGCAAGACCAACCTCGCGATGATGGCGGCTCCGGACGCGTTGGGAGACCGCTACCACGTGTCGTTCTACGGCGACGACATCGCGTGGCTGTGGGTCGACGAGGAGTCCGGCCGGCTGATGGGCATGAACCCGGAGTACGGCGTCTTCGGCGTCGCCAAGGACACCAACGAGACCACCAACCCCAACGCGCTGGCCTCGGTCGACGAGGGCTCGCGGGCGATCTTCACCAACGTCGCCTACAACCCGACCACCGGTGAGGTGTGGTGGGAGGGTCGCACCAAGGAGAAGCCGGCCGACCGGCACGGGTGGCTGGACTGGATGGGATCGCCGATCGCGGATCGCAAGGAGGACGACTCGGCTCCGTGGGCCCACCCCAACAGCCGGTTCACGACGACCCTCGCCAACGTCCCCAACATCGCTCCCGACTACGACGCGCCCGTGGGCGTGCCGATCGACGCGATCATCTTCGGAGGCCGCACCCGTGACCGCGAGCCGTTGATCCGAGCGATCACCGACCTGGCGGAGGGCGTCTACGACGGACTCACGCTCGGTGCGGAGGCCACGTCGGCGGCCGAGGGCAAGGAGGGCGTCCTGCGTTACGACCCCATGTCCAACCGGCCCTTCATGGCCTACGGCGAGGGCGACTACGCCCGCCACTACCTCGACATCGTCGGGGCGGCCTCGGACCAGCCGATCTTCGCCCACGTCAACTGGTTCCAGCGCGACTCCGAGGACGGTCACTTCCTGTGGCCCGGCTACCGGGACAACCTGCGCCCGCTGCTGTGGCTGCTCCAGCTCAAGAACGGCGAGGTGGAGGGTCGGCGTACGGCCGTCGGGATCATCCCGACCGAGGAGGAGCTCGACCTCACGGGGATGGACGTCCCGGCCGCCGACCTCGAGCGGATCCTGACGATCGACAAGGAGCGGTGGCAGCAGGAGATGGGCTTCCGCGAGGAGCACCTCTCCCAGTTCGACCGGATGCCCGAGGAGATCTGGGAGGCGCACCGCCGGGTCGCTGCGGATCTCGACTCCACGGACTGAGTCTCGCGACGTCGCACGCGCCACTAGGGTGGTGTCGTGCGACGTCGTTTCTCGGGGACAGCCGCGCCGGGGTCCGCGCCGTCCGACCTCAGGCGAGGCGGCCCTGCCCTGGCCGTGCCCTTCGGCATCGTGGCAGCGCTCGGCCTCGTCACCGTGCTCCTGCCGCCCTACGACCGGCCCTGGTGGGTTGCCGGCCTCGCGGCAGCCGTGCTGGCTCTGGCCGCCGTGCTCTTCGTCGTCAGCCGCCGCCAGCAGGAACGCACCTGGCTGGACGCGCTCCCCGCCTACCTGCTCTTCCCCTACGCCGCCCTGGTGAACGACGCAGCCGGTGCGAGCAGCGGCGGCTCGTCGTCGGGAATGACGGTCCTGGTCCTCCTCCCGATCCTCTGGTTCGCGATCACGGGCACCCCGCGACAGCTCTGGATCGCCAGCGGCCTGGCCGTCGCGACCCTCGTCCTCCCGGTGCTGGTGATCGGGCCGCCCGACTACACCCTCGGCGACTGGCGCCGAGCCCTGATGTGGGGCGCCGTGGCGGTCATCATCGCGCCCGTCCTCCAGCGGATCGTGCGCGACCTCGAGCGGCAGAGCCGGCGCGCCCGCGTCTCCAACGAGCGGGTCGAGAAGCTCTTCGACGACGCCCCGCACGGCGTGGCCCTCCTCGACCCCTCCGGCTCCATCATCCGCGTCAACATCTCGATGGCCGTCCTGGTGGGCCTCGACCCGCCCGACATGGTGGGCCACCGGCTCGCCGACTTCGAGACCCCGGGCGAGACCAGGATCGAGGACCACCTCGGCCGGCTGATGCTCTACCGCGGCGAGTCCCTGCAGTCCGAGTGCAACTTCCGGGACTCCGGCGGCAACGACGTCAGCGTGTCCCTGAGCAGCACCGTCGTCGGTGACGCGCAGATGGGCGAGATCGTGATGGTCAACGTCGTCGACATCTCCGACCGGCGGCGCTACCTCGACCGCCTCGCGCACCTCGCCGACCACGACGTCCTCACCGGCCTCGCCAACCGTCGCCGCTTCGAGAGCGAGCTCGACCGGCACCTCGACCGCTGCCGACGCCACGGTCCGACCGGTGCGCTCCTCCTGCTCGACCTCGACAACTTCAAGCAGGTCAACGACACGCTCGGGCACAACGCCGGCGACCAGCTCCTCGTCACCATCGCCGGGCTGCTCCGTCGTTCGATCCGCAGCACCGACGTCGTCGCCCGGCTCGGCGGCGACGAGTTCGCCATCCTGCTCACCGACTGCGAGCAGTCCGACGCCGCGCGGGTGGCCGGCCTCGTCGTCGAGCGGATCGCCACCCACGCCGCGACCCTCGACGGGGTCGCCCGGCGCGTGACGGCGAGCGTCGGCGCGGTGACGTTCCGGGCCGCCGCCGAGCACGCCGCCGACGTGCTCGCCCTCGCCGACATGACGATGTACGACGCCAAGGAAGCCGGCCGCAACCAGGTGGTCGTCCTGTCCGAGGGCGACGAGCGCGGCCCCCGCACCGCCGCCCGGCTGCACTGGCAGAGCCGCATCGAGGCGGCGCTCGCCGAGGACCGCTTCGAGCTGCACCTGCAGCCCATCATGGACATCACCAGTGGCCGGATCAGCTCGGCCGAGGTACTGCTGCGCCTGCGCGACGAGGGCGAGCTGGTCCCGCCGTCCCGGTTCATCTACATCGCCGAGCGGGTCGGCCTGATGCCGCAGGTCGACGCCTGGGTCGTCGACAAGAGCCTCGAGCTGCTGGCGCGGATGCGCCGCGACCACGATCCGTCGTTCGAGTTCGAGGTCAACCTGTCGGGCCACTCCATCGGCAACCCCGACATCGAGAAGGCCATCGTCGCCTCGCTCACGACCCACGGCGTCGACCCGTCGGCGCTCATCCTCGAGATCACCGAGACCGCGGCGGTCGCCGACGTCGCGCTGGCGAGAACCTTCGCCGAGAGGATGATCGAGCTCGGCTGCGCCTTCGCCCTCGACGACTTCGGCGCCGGTTTCGGCTCGTTCTACTACCTCAAGCACCTGCTCTTCGACTACGTGAAGATCGACGGGGAGTTCGTGGCCCACGTGCACGAGTCCACGGTCGACCGGACGATCATGCGCTCGATCGTCGGCATCGCGCACGACCTGGGCAAGCGGACGGTCGCCGAGTTCGTCTCCGAGCCGGAGATCCTGCAGGTGTGCCGCGACGAGGGCGTCGACTTCGCGCAGGGCTACCTGATCGGCAAACCTATGCCCTTCGACCAGTTCGTCCTTGAGTTCATGCCATCCGCCATCGGGGCGGCACCGAACGACTGAACGGTGCGGGACGTGCGCGCCCGCGAGGAGACAGCAGGAGACAAGGAGACTCGGGACAGATGCAGTGGCTTCAACGGTCCGTCGGTCTGGCGATCATCGGCCTGGCAACGCTGGGCGCGGGCATCCTGTGGGTGGCCGTCGCAGCGGGGGACCCGGAGGCCGGTCGTGCACCCGACGAGGGCCTGCTGTTCGGCATCTGGCGGGTCTTCTACGACACCGAGATGCCCGCACCACGGGTGCTGCTCGCCGMAGTGGGCGTCGCCCTGCTGCTCGCGGCCGGGGTCGCCGGCATCGAGCGGCGCCTGCTGACCCGGGCCCGCCGCAGCGAGGACGGCAACCGGATGCCCCTCGCGCCCAAGCTCGTGATGACCGAGACCCGCGGGGAGTACGCCGGTGAGGTGACCATCACCGTCCTCATCCCTGCGCACAACGAGGAGGGCTGCATCTCCGATACCCTGGCCTCGCTGCAGTCGCAGTCGCTGCCCCCAGCCCGGATCGTGGTCGTCGCGGACAACTGCAGTGACGGGACGGTCCGGCTGGCCCGCGAGGCCGGCGTCGACGTCTACGAGACCGTCGACAACAAGCACAAGAAGGCCGGCGGCCTCAACCAGGCGCTCGCGCAGGTCCTCCCCGGCCAGGGCGACAACGACTGCGTGATGATCATGGACGCCGACACCACGCTCGACGCCGGCTTCCTCGAGGGCGCGGCCAAGCGCCTCACCAACGACCGTGCGCTGATGGCGGTCGGCGGGCTGTTCTACGGCGAGGACGGCTTCGGCCTGATCGGCCAGTTCCAGCGCAACGAGTACACCCGCTACCAGCGCGACCTGCGTCGTCGCCGGGGCCGGGTGTTCGTGCTCACCGGCACTGCGTCCGTGTTCCGTCCGCGCGCGCTGCGCGCGGTGGCCGAGGAGCGCGGCAAGATCCTGCCCGGTGTCCCCGGTGACGTCTACGACACGATCGCCCTGACCGAGGACAACGAGCTGACGATCGCGCTCAAGACCCTGGGCGCCCTGATGATCTCGCCGAGCGAGTGCACCGTGGTCACCGAGGTCATGCCGTCCTGGCGCGGCCTGTGGGCCCAGCGGCTGCGCTGGCAGCGCGGAGCGCTGGAGAACCTCGGCGCCTACGGCCTGCGGCCGCAGACCTTCCGCTACTGGATGCAGCAGCTCGGCATCGGCTACGGCGTCATCGCCCTCGCCGCCTACCTGCTGCTGATCATCCTGATGGTCCTGGCGACCTCGAACTGGGTGTGGTTCCCGTTCTGGATCGGCATCGGCCTCGTCTTCACGCTCGAGCGGATCGTGACGGTGTGGCGCGGGGGGTGGAAGGCCCGGTGGCTGGGACTGTCGCTCTTCCCCGAGCTCTTCTACGCGATGTTCCTCAACGTGGTCTACCTCAAGGGCATCTGGGACCTCTCCCTGGCCAAGCAGGCGGACTGGAAGCACGTCGTCCAGACCACTCCCGGCTCACGAGCGGAGCACTGACATGCCGACCCTCGTCGTCCCGATGGGCGTGCTGCTGCCCGACAGCATCCTCCGCAACGACTTCATCGCCGTGCTGGCGGCCTTCGTCGCGATCAACACGATCGTCTACGTGACGCTCGCCGTGGCCAAGATCCTGCCCAAGTTCTACCTCCGCGACTGGCTCGCGGCCAGCAACCGGCGCTCGGAGACCCGCAGCATCCACCCCGACGCACCGGTCGGAGGACCGACGGGCGGCACGCTCGGCACGCGCCTGGCCCAGCCCCACCGGCGTACGCGCAAGTAGCGAGACGCAGGTCACAGGTCTGTGATCGATCCAATATGTGCGCCGATTCACGAGCGTTAACGTCCGCGACAAGTCGCCGACAACGAGGCCGCGCGAACCGACCGCGACGCAAGCTGTGAGGAACCGGCATGACCGCAACCATCGACACCCAGACGACGCCACCGACCACGCACGCAGGCATCCTCGCCTGGGTCACCGAGGTGGCCGAGCTGACCCAGCCGGACGCCATCCACTGGTGCACCGGCTCCGACGAGGAGTGGGCACAGCTCACCGCATCCCTCGAGGCGACCGGCACCTTCACCCGCCTCAACCCCGACGTGATGCCCAACTCGTTCCACGCGGCTTCCGACCCCACCGACGTGGCCCGCGTCGAGGACCGCACCTACATCTGCTCGGTCGCCGAGCGTGACGCCGGACCCACCAACAACTGGATGGAACCGGAGAAGATGAAGGACCTCATGCGCGGGCTCTACGCCGGCTGCATGCGGGGTCGCACGATGTACGTCATCCCGTTCGTGATGGGCCACCTCGAGGCGGACCACCCGATGTTCGGCATCGAGGTCACCGACTCGGCCTACGTCACCGTGTCGATGCGCGTCATGGCCCGCATGGGCACCGACGTGCTGCGCCGCATCGAGGAGCTCGAGACCGCGGGCGAGGACCCGAAGTGGGTGCCCGCCCTCCACTCCGTCGGCATGCCCCTCGAGGCCGGCCAGGCCGACGTCGCGTGGCCGTGCAACGACACCAAGTACATCGTCCAGTTCCCCGAGGAGCGGATGATCTGGAGCTTCGGCTCGGGCTACGGCGGCAACGCGCTGCTCGGCAAGAAGTGCTACGCGCTGCGCATCGCCTCGGTGATGGCGCGCGACGAGGGCTGGCTCGCCGAGCACATGCTGATCCTCAAGCTGACGTCCCCGCAGGGCGTGACCAAGTACGTCGCGGCGGCTTTCCCGAGCGCGTGCGGCAAGACCAACCTCGCCATGCTCAAGCCCACCATCCCGGGCTGGAAGGTCGAGGCGATCGGCGACGACATCGCCTGGATGCGCATCGGCGAGGACGGCCGCCTGTGGGCGGTCAACCCGGAGTTCGGCTTCTTCGGCGTCGCCCCGGGCACCAACGAGCACACCAACCCGCACGCCATGGAGACCATCCGCCAGGGCAACTCGGTGTTCACCAACGTCGCGCTGACCCCGGACGGCAACGTCTGGTGGGAGGGCCTGGAGAACACGCCCGCCGAGGCCACCAGCTGGAAGGGCGAGCGCTGGACGCCCGAGCTCGCCGAGGAGACCGGCGAGCTCTCCAGCCACGCCAACAGCCGCTACTGCACCCCGATCAAGCAGTGCTCGATCCTCGCCGACGAGTACGACGACCCGCGCGGCGTGCCGATCGACGCGATCCTCTTCGGCGGCCGTCGCAAGACGACCATCCCGCTGGTGACCGAGGCCCGCGACTGGAACCACGGCACGTTCATGGGCGCCACGCTCTCCTCGGAGACCACCGCCGCCGCGGTCGGCGCCGTGGGCGTCGTGCGCCGTGACCCGATGGCGATGCTGCCGTTCATCGGCTACAACGCCGGCGACTACTTCGGCCACTGGGTGGGCATCGGCAAGGACAACGACGCCGCCAAGCTGCCCAAGATCTTCTATGTCAACTGGTTCCGCCGCGGCGACGACGGTGGCTTCCTGTGGCCCGGCTTCGGCGAGAACAGCCGCGTCCTCAAGTGGGTCATCGAGCGCATCGACGGCCAGGCCGCCGCGGTCGAGACCCCGATCGGCCACGTCCCGGCGCCCGGCTCGCTCGACATCGACGGCCTCGACCTCACCGAGGCCGAGCTCGCGCAGGCCCTCGCGGTCGACGCCGACGAGTGGAAGGCCGAGCTGCCGCAGATCCAGGAGTGGTTCGAGAAGTTCGGCGACGACCTTCCCGCGGTGCTCTGGAGCGAGCTCGACACGCTGAAGGCGCGCCTCGACGCCTGACGCCGCGACACCACGCCGACCCGCCGTCCCGTTTCTCCGGGCGGCGGGTCGGTGCGTGTGGCGCCCGTCGAGCGCCTGCTCGCGGTGCCTGCTGGGGCTGGTGTGGCACCATCCTCCCCACGGGGATGTCGGTCGAGCGGGAGTGAGCCATGCCCTTGGGGCCAGATGAGCGGATCGTGTTCGAGGAGCACGCGACGCCCCTCTACGAGGAGATCGTGACGTCCGGAGGCATCGAGGCCTCTGACGCCCGCATCGTCGCGCGGGGCGAGCTGCACGCCGCGTTCGAGCTGCTCGTCGACGTCGGCCTGGTGATCAGGAGCGACGACGGCCGCTCGTGGACCGCCGTCGACCCGGCCGCCGTCCAGGCGCGGGTCGTGGCCCCGCTGGGCCAGCAGGGCGCCGAGCTGATCGCGGAGTCCGCCAACTGGGCCCACGCCTTCAGCACCCTCTCCCACGTCTGGCGCCGCTCCCCGAGCGCCGTCGGCGGCCCCTTCGCCGAGATCCGCGGACTCGCCACCATCGGCAACTTCCTCGCCTCCCTCGTCAGCGACGCCGAGGAGGAGCTGCTCACGGCCCAGCCGCAGTACCGCCGGGGCGTCAAGCAGCTCGACGCCGGCGTCGGCGCGCGCGACATCGCCGCCCTCAAGCGGGGCGTGAAGATGCGCACCCTCTACCAGCACGCCGCGCGACGCGGGGCGGACACCCGAAAGTACGTCGCTGCGGTGACCGCGGCCGGCGCGGAGGTGCGCACCCTCGACGAGTTCTTCAACCGCCTCATCGTGGTCGACCGGCGGGTCGCGCTCATCCCGAGCCACGAGGGCACCGACGCCGCGATGGTGATCAGCGACAAGTCGATGGTCGGCTACCTGGTCGACATGTTCGAGCGCCACTGGGAGCGGGCGCGTCCGTTCACCAGCAGCGAGACGTCGCTGGTGCGCGACATCGCCGCCGAGCAGCGGGCGATGACCATCCGGATGCTCCTCGAGGGCCGGGCCGACCCGGTCGGCGCCAAGCGCCTCGGCGTCAGCCCCCGCACCTACGCGGCCTACGTCGCGGACCTGAAGAGCGAGTTCGAGGTGGAGACGAGGTTCCAGCTCGGCTACGAGATGGGCAAGCGCGGCATCTCCGGCCGCGAGACCGACGAGTCCTCAGCCTGATCCCTCAGCCTGATCCCTCAGCCTGATCCCTCAGCCTGGCCACCCGGCCTGACCGATCGGCCCGAAATGAGGGGGAGGGCAGCACCTCCGTGGAGGTGCTGCCCTCATGCCGGGACGGGCCTGTGGGGGAGGCCATCGGACCAGAACTCGTGGGGGGTTGAGGGGTCCGTGTCCCAGCTCTTCGTTGCGTGCCCATTCTAGGCACGGCTGGTCTCAGTTGCGGATGTTGATCCGTCCCCAGCTGGTGTCGATGGCCTGCGCCGGCGTTGCGCCGATGGCGGCCACACCGAATCCGAGAACTGCCACGAGTGCGGCGGCGGCGATACGGCGTACTGGGGTCATGGGGTTTCCACCTCTTGGTCCTGTCACAGGGGATGACATGACCATTGTCGCCCACCGTGCGCGGCCACGTCCCGTCCAGTCGGCTGCAGTTCTGTGCATTGCAGGTTCCTGCAAATCCATGCGCTGCCAGCCGGCCGGCCCCCTCGGTGGGAGGGGGCCGACACTGGCGGAGGCGGAGGGATTTGAACCCTCGATGGGGTTTTAGCCCCAAACCCGCTTAGCAGGCGGGCGCCATAGACCGGACTAGGCGACGCCTCCATGCCCGACCACGGCCGGGCGGACAGAAGGTTACAAGGCTCGGCGCGCGTGCGCCGAATCAGGTCACAGTTTGCGGAGGCCGTGTCCGCGCTGCAGGTGGTCCTGGACGTCCCGCACGAAGGCCTCGCGGTCCACGGCGAGCATCTGGACGGGGATCGTGGTCGTCCGGCCGTCGCGCAGGCGCAGCACCACGACCGGGGCGTCGGCCACCGTCATGGTGACGGCGTCCTCGACGTCCTTCCAGCGGCCCGAGGCCACTCCGACGCCGCGCACCCACTGCACGCGGTAGCCCTCGGGCGTCATCCGCACCACCCAGCCCCGGGTGTGCCACGCCCACCAGCAGCCGGCCAGGACCGCCACGGTGAGGAGGACCGGGACCAGCAGGAAGACGGTGTGCAGGTCGAGGACGGCGATCGCCAGCGTGCTCGCCAGGATGACTACCGCCACCAGGCACAGCACCACGCCCAGCAACCGCGCCGCGACGGCGGGGGAGAGGCGGTGCACGGTGGCGGTCTCGGTCGTCACGCCGACGATTTCACCACGGGCGCCACCCGCCCCCGGCGCGCGGGTCCCGCCACCCTGCCTGCGTACGACGGCCCCGCCCGCGCGGTTGGGTAGAGTCCCGCGGTGTGCGGCGCCCCGGCGTCGTACGAGGAGGGGTGCCGGAGCGGCCGATCGGAACCGCCTTGAAAGCGGTCGTAGGGAGACCTACCGCGGGTTCGAATCCCGCCCCCTCTGCTGAGGCGCAGCGGAGCAAGCCGCCGGCTGAGGGGGCGTGGCCGGGTCTGGCGGCTGCTGAGCCCTTCGCGGAGCGAAGGGCTCAGCAGAGGCGGCTTGAACGCCAGCGAAGCCTCTGCTGACGTGACGTTCACTCGTACCTGGTGCGAGCGAACCTCGACCTTCCCGGGTCAGGTGGCCTCCCAGTAGGCCAGGTGCACGCGGTGCAGCCAGTCGTCCACCCAGGCCCGGTCGGGCTGGGGCGGGAGGTCCGCTGACTCGCGCAGCTCCTCGAGCCGGCGCTCGGCCTCGCCGACAGCGGCCACCACCTCGTCGAGCCCGACCTCTCCCCGGCGCACAGAACGGAGGAAGGACAGGGCGGGCTCGGGGACCGGCAGCGTGATCCGGCCGGTGGTGAGCAGCTCGGTGCCCTGCACGCCGAGTCGCAGCGCATGCATGGCGAACTTGGTGTCGTAGCCGTGGACGGCGACCAGCTCGGGGCGGTTGGTGTGCGCGCCGACGGCACCGGTCATCGCCGCCTCCTGCGACCGCAGGTAGCCGAGGAACCGGTCGGCAGCCAGGCGTGAGACGAACCGGTGGGCGTTGGCGACGAGCTCCGCGCCGACCTCGTTGCGGAAGACCACCTCGTCGTCGGGCACGAAGAGCGCGAGGAGCACGGTCGGGTTGCCGGCCAGTGCGAGCCGGCACCACTTCCGCGCCGAGTAGACGACCACGTCGAGGTCGCCCGCCCCCGACCGGTTGGCCAGGCCGCCGGGCTCGTCCCACACGGTGTGGCGCTGGTACTGCTCGAAGTCGACCTCCCGGTCCTCCCCGTCGATGCCGCGGGGCACGCGCGCCAGGCCGGTCACGAACCGGGCCGGCTCGAGGCAGATGCCCATCTCGTCGCGGTCGTCCTGCCCGCTGATCGAGGTGCCGTGCACCCCGGAGCCGACCTGGACGCGCAGGATCATGCCCTCCTCGGCGATGGCCCGGGCCTCCTCCGAGGCGTGCGGGTGGGCGAAGCCGGCCGGGAGGGCGCGGCTGCCGTGGACGGTGCTGACCGAGGACATCTCACGACCCTAGGGACGTGCACCGGCCCGCGCGAGGGGTTTGCGTCGAGGCCGGCCAGGCTGCACGACCCGGCGCCGCGGGCGCGGCTAGGCTCGCCCGGGTGACGACCTGGTTCGAGTCCCCGGACGACGCCGCGGCCCGGCTGCGCGAGACCGGCTACCTCACCGACGACGCCACGGCGCTGACGGCGTACCTCGCCGGCGCGCTCGAGAAGCCTCTGCTCGTCGAGGGACCGGCGGGCGTCGGCAAGACCGAGCTCGCCAAGGCGGTGGCCCGCGCCGCGGGCGCGGAGCTGGTGCGGCTGCAGTGCTACGAGGGCCTGGACGAGGCGCGCGCCCTCTACGAGTGGAACTACAAGAAGCAGCTGCTCCGCATCCAAGCGGCCGGCGGCGACCAGTCATGGAGCGCGACCCACGACGACATCTTCACCGAGGAGTTCCTGCTCACCCGGCCGCTCCTCAGCGCGATCCGGCGCGACGAGCCGACGGTGCTGCTGGTCGACGAGGTCGACAAGACCGACATCGAGGTCGAGGGCCTGCTGCTGGAGGTGCTCAGCGACTTCCAGGTCACCATCCCCGAGCTGGGCACGGTGACGGCCACCCGCCGTCCGTTCGTGGTCCTGACGTCCAACGCGAGCCGTGAGCTGTCCGAGGCGGTCAAGCGCCGCTGCCTGTTCCTGCACCTCGACTACCCCGACGCCGAGCGGGAGCGGGCGATCGTCACCAGCCAGGTGCCGCGGCTCGACGACAAGGTGGTCGCCCAGCTCGTCGACGTCGTCGTACGCCTGCGCGAGCTCGAGCTCAAGAAGGCCCCGTCGATCGCGGAGTCCGTCGACTGGGCGCGCACGCTGGTGGCGCTGCAGGTCGGCGACCTCGACGAGGCCACCGTCGCCCGCACCCTCGGCGTGGTGCTCAAGCACGCGTCCGACCAGCAGCGTGCGGCCAGGGAGCTGAAGCTGGCGTCACGATGAGCCTGCTCGACACCCACATCGGCTTCGTGGAGGCGCTGCGCTCCGCGGGCCTGTCGGTGTCGCTGGCCGAGGGCCTCGATGCGATCAGCGCGCTGGAGAAGGTGCACTGGCACGACCGCGAGACCGTGCGTGCCGCCTACGCCGCCACCCTCGTGAAGCGACAGCCGCAGCGCGTCACGTTCGACGCCGTCTTCGACATCTACTTCCCGCGGCTCATCGGCAGCGGCGTGGCCGGCGACGGCCTCGAGCCGGCGGCGGGCCCGCAGGACACCGGCCCGGACCTCGAGCGCTTCCGGGAGGCGCTGGCCGACGCCCTGGCCTCCGGGGACCAGCAGGCGTTGCAGGATCTTGCAGTCGAGGCGGTCGCCCGCTTCGGTGCGATGCCGGGCCGCGGGCCGGGCCTGTCGAGCTGGTCGGCCTACACCTCGCTCCAGCGGGTGTCGCCCGCCGAGCTGATGGACCGGCTCGTGCAGGGGCTGCTCGGCGAGGGTCTCGACGACGAGCAGGCCCAGCGCACGGCCGGGCGCCGGGTCGGGGACTTTACTCGGCTGGTCGAGGGCGACGCCCGTCGGCGCATCGCCGAGGAGAAGGGGCCCGAGCACGTCGCCGACGTCACCGTCCGTCCGACCATCGACCGGCTCGACTTCACCGCCGCCCGCCGCAGCGACCTCGAGGAGATGCGGCGGGAGATCTACCCCCTCGCCCGACGGCTCGCTGCGCGGCTGACGAAGGAGCAGCACGCCCGCCGGCGCGGTCCCCTCGACGTACGCCGCACCGTGCGCGCGTCGATCGCGACGGGCGGGGTGCCGCTGGCCACCCACCACCGTCCCAAGCGTCCGCACCGCACCGACCTGGTCGTGTTTTGCGACGTCAGCGGCTCGGTGGCCAACTTCGCCCAGTTCACCCTGATGTTGGTGTTCGCGCTGCGGGAGGCCTTCAGCGGCGTGCGCGCGTTCACCTTCGTCGACGACGTCGTCGAGGTGAGCGACAGCTTCCGGCCGGGGGCCGACGTGGTCGAGGTGATGGAGTCGCTGTCCGGGCAGATCTCCCAGGCCGCGCTGTGGGGGCGGACCAACTACGGCCGGTCGCTGACCCGGTTCGCCGAGGAGCACCCGGACGCCGTCGGGCCGCGGTCGTCGTTGCTGGTGCTGGGCGACGGGCGGTCCAACTACAGCGACCTCGCGCTGCCCGTGCTCGGCGACCTCGCCGGTCGGGCGCGGCACGCCTGGTGGCTCAACCCCGAGCACCCCCGTCACTGGGGCACCGGCGACAGCGCGGCCGACCGCTACGGAGAGATCGTCCCCATGGTGGAGTGCCGCAACCTCGCCCAGCTGGGCGAGTTCGTGCACGGCATCGTCTGACGCTGGCGGTCAGCCGGCGAGGAAGCCGAGGTCCTGCATGCGGGTGATCTCGGCGCGCAGCTCCGGGTGGGCGGCGCTGTCGGCGGCACGGGCGCCGGTGACGTAGAGCTGGGTGCCCTCGGCGCCGGCCGCGTCGAAGACGACCGTGAGCCGGTTGGTCGTCGAGGCGTTGATGAGCGACCCGAGCAGCACCACCGGGTCGGAGCGGTCCTCGAGCGACAGCACCCGGGTGGCCGCCGGGATCCGCGGCACCTGGGCGGACGGGGCGCCGGCGGTGACGACCTGGTCGACCACGAAGCGTGACGAGCGGGCCGTCGCGGCGATCTCGGTGGCGATCGCGCCACCGGCTGCCGAGCCCACGAGCATCACCCGGGCGTCGTCCTCGGTGACCGACGCCTCGATCGCCCGCACCACCTGGCTGATCGTCGTCGTCGGGTCGGCGCCGACGAGGCGCAGCCGGCCGGCGTCGTGGTTGAGCGAGCCGGGGAGGTAGGCGATGTAGCGGCCTGCGCCGACGCGCTGGACGCTGATCCGCTTGTCCTCGGCGAGCAGGTTGGCCATCAGCTCCTCGAGCGAGCGGGGAGCGGTGCCGGCGCTGCTGTCGACCTCGGCCTCCGGGATCTCGGCCTCGACGAACGAGCCCGCGGAGTCGCGGAAGGCCGACACGGCGTCGGTGGGGAACGGGTCCACGCCGATCGCCCGCAGGCCGCCGCGCGCCGCGTGGGCGCCCTGGTCGGAGGCGAGCGCCCCGGCGGTGAGGAGCGAGCGCATCTGCAGCCCGTCGAGCAGGCCGCCGCCACCGGAGAGGTGGTCCATCAGGTCGGGGTTGTTCTCGGCGAGCTCGTTGAGGTAGGCGGTGACGTCGTCACGGTCGAGGGTGTCGGTCTCGATGAAGCCGGCGCTGACGATCGCGCCACCGAGGGCGACCTCGGGGGCGAGGTAGCCGATCGCGCGGCCGGCGATGGAGCCGAGCGTCTTGTAGGCCGCCAGCTGCAGCTCGTCGATCCAGCGGTAGGTGAGGACCGTGGCGCGTACGACGAGCGCGTCGGCGTCGAGCTCGACCGAGCGGGCCAGCAGCCCGCTCTTGCCCGTCGTGGCGGCGCGGATGTCCTCCTCGGCCTCGCCCCAGGTCGCCCTGGACAGCTCGCCGGAGTCGACGACGTCGTCGTCGGTGAGGATCTCGGTGCCGAGGCGGGCACGGGTGCGCATCTCGTTGCCGGAGATGTCGAACAGGTCGGCCAGCGCCAGCATCTGGTCGTACTTGTCGGCGGCCACCGACGCCGAGGAGTCCTCCGGCGGGCCGTCGTGGGTGCGGGGGATGTCGAGGTCGCTCATGTCGGGGTCCCTGCGGCGTTGTCGGACGGGGGAGCGCAGCGGGGGAGGCCGAGAAGGCCGTGGGGTGGCTTCATGTCGGGGTGTCCTCCGGGGCGGTGACCTGCGCCAGCACGGGCGCCAGCTCGGTGGCCAGGTCGTCGGGGTCGACGCGGGAGACCGCGATCCGGGCGCCGTCGTCGTCGTGGCGAGGGGTCAGGGAGTGCCAGCCGTCGCGGAGCAGCACCCACGACACGACGCCGACCGACGTCGTGGCGCGCTCGGACACCTCGGCGGCGAGGATGCGCATGCGGCCGCGACCCTCGGTGTGCACGGCCGACACGGCGTCGGCGGCCTCGGCGCCGCTGATCTCACGACCGTCGGCCAGCACCACGCCGCCGGCGGACCGGTCGACCAGCACCGGCACCAGGTCGGCTCGGCCGGAGCGGAGCGCCTCCCCGACCGAGTCGGCGAGCGCGTAGGGGACGTCGAGGTGGGCAGGCACGTGCGTGGTGGCGATCGGGAGGTCCTCCGGAGGGGCCGTGACCCGGGCGAGCTCGGTGGTCCACAGGTCCACGGGGAACCAGGCCAGCTCGAAGACGATGCCGTCGCAGGTCGACAGGCTGGCGACCGCGCCGCCGGCCTGGCGGTGCCAGGCCTTCACCTGGGTGGCCCCGGCGGCGACGTCGATGTCGAGCGCCAGGCGGGGCGTCGCGAGCAGCCCGACGGCCCCGACGACGCCGGGGTCGGCGCCCGCGTCGGTCACCAGGCCGCGTCGGCGCAGGGTGTCCTCCGGGTCGTGGAGCGTGCGGAGGGCGTCGGTGTAGGCGGAGTCCTCCACCGAGCCGCGGCTCTTGCCGAGGCGGCCGGACAGCGAGCCCGCGTCGACGGTCCCGTCGGCGCCGCTGGGCAGGTCGAAGGGCAGCGGGGCGCCGCCGGCGAGCTCGGCGACGAGGCGGAGCTCTGGCAGCGTGAGCGCGAGCCGACGAGCCATCGCGTCGATGAAGCTGGTGGGCGGCGGCGGAGGCGTGGTCAGGTCGATGGTCACCATGTCAGAGCCCCGGGAGGTTCACGGTCAGCCAGTCCTTGTGACCGGCCGGGGGAGGGTCGAAGGCGAGGAGGGAGGCGTCGGCCTCGTCGGCATCGGCCGGGATCCCGTCGGGCCCGGACGCCTCGCCGGCCCGGGTGCGGGCGTCCTCGACGAGCGTGGTGGCCTTGTGGGCGCGTACGTCGATCGCCTCCTTGAGCGTGTCGACCTCCACGAGGTGCCGGGCGAGCGAGTCGGCGGCGGTCTCGTGTTGGGCGGCTGCGGTGCGCAGGTGGGAGGCGCGCTCCTTGATGCGCTCGCGCATCGCGTCGGCGGCCTTGCCGTGCCACGGCACGGCCTCGGCCTGGGACACGAGCCGGGCGGCCAGGGCCCGGATGTCGCCACCCTGCTCACGGAGCTGCGCCACGCGCTTGCGGCCCGCAGCGGTGTCGCCGTACATCGATCACTCCCTCTCGTCCGGTGACGCCTACCCCGTCAGCGGCACCTCAAACGTCCTCTTCCGGCAGGCGATTGTGCCGCAACCGGCCCCTGACGCGCCGGGGCCGGACCGTCCGAGCCCGGTCGAGGCGGCCGGGGGGCGCGTTGGCGGCCGATAGGATCCAGTCCGCCCCGCAAGCCGCAGAGCCACCCAGAGGTCACATGACGTTCGACGTCCACCAGCTCGACGAGTTCGTGCTGGTCGGTGCGGTCGTGACCCTCGCGGCGATCCTCGCGGTGCGGCTCTCGGCGCGCGCGGGGCTGCCGTCGCTGCTGATCTACCTCTTCATCGGCGTCCTGCTCGGCGAGGGCGGACCCTTCGGCATCCCCTTCGACGACGCCCAGCTCGCGCACGCGCTCGGGTTCGGGGCGCTGGCGGTCATCCTGGCCGAAGGTGGCCTGACCACCGACTGGCGGCAGATGCGCTCCAGCGTCCGCCTCGGCCTGTCGCTCGCGACGATCGGCGTGGCGGTGTCGGTGGCCATTGTCGCCGTGGGGACCCACTACCTCCTCGGCCTCCCGTGGGAGCTGGCGATCCTGCTCGGCGCGATCTGCTCGCCCACCGACGCGGCCGCGGTGTTCTCCGTCCTGCGCGCGCTCCCGCTGCCCAAGCGCCTCACGGGCGCTCTCGAGGCCGAGTCCGGTCTCAACGACGCCCCGACCGTCGTGCTCGTGGGGATCATCTCCACCGGTGCGATCGGGGAGGCGGGCCTGCTCGAGACCAGCGGCCTCATCGTCTTCGAGCTGATCGCCGGCGGGCTGATCGGCGCCGCGATCGGCGTGGGCGGCGCGTGGGTGATGCGACGGGCGGCACTGCCGTCATCCGGCCTCTACCCGCTCGCGGTCCTGTGCCTGGCCTTCGCGGCGTACGGCGCTGCGTCGGCGGTGCACGCCTCCGGGTTCGCCGCGATCTACATCGCCGCGCTGATCCTCGGCAACAGCGAGCTCCCGCACCGGGTGGCGACCCGCTCGTTCTCCGAGGGGGTGGCGTGGCTGGCCCAGATCGGGCTGTTCGTGATGCTCGGGCTGCTCCTCTCGCCGGCCCGCATCGACCTCGACACCGTCGTCCGGGCGCTGGCCACCGGCCTCGTGCTCACGCTCGTGGCCCGGCCGCTGTCGGTCGTCGTCAGCAGCATCGTGCAGCCGATGGGGCGGCGCGACCTGGCGTTCCTGTCGTGGGCCGGCCTGCGCGGTGCGGTGCCGATCGTGCTGGCCACGATCCCGCTGTCGGAGGGCGTGGAGGGCGCCGAGGACCTGTTCGACATCGTCTTCGTGATGGTCGTCGTCTACACGCTGCTGACGGGCCCGACCCTGCCGTGGGTGGCCCGCACGCTCGGGGTCGCCCGTCGCTCGGAACCGCGGGGCCTCGAGGTGGAGGCGGCGCCGCTCGACCGGGTCGCCGCCGACCTCCTGCAGGTGACGATCGCGCCCACCTCGAAGATGCACGGCGTCGAGGTCGGGGAGCTGCGGCTGCCGCAGGGGGCCTCGGTCTCGCTGGTGATCAGGTCGGGCGAGGTGCTCGTCCCCGAGCGTCGTACGGTCCTGCGGCACGGCGACGACCTGCTCGTGGTGACGCCGCGCAAGCAGCGCGAGGCCACGGAGGCGCGGATGCGCCAGGTCTCCGACAACGGGCGACTGGCGCAGTGGGTCGGCGACCCGAAGCGCCGTGACAAGGACAAGGACTAGGTCGGACCAGCCGGCGGGGCCGTCACTCCGAGCCGGTGGCCTTGCACCAGGTCGCGTCGGCCTCGGTGACCACGGACTCGACCTGCTTCTTCTTCAGCGACTGGAACTTCTCGCCGACCACCACGACGACGCCGGGGCCGAGCTCGTCGCCCTGGACGACCTGCGCGCGCTTGAACTGCCGCTGCACGAGCACGACCGCCGGGTTGTCCGGCTGGGAGGACCAGATCTGGGTGGTGGCCGCGGGGAGCGGGGAGTCGCCGACGGTGCCCTCGACGAAGCCGCGCTCGGCGAGCTGGGCGATGGTGGCTCCGGCGAGGCCGCTGCGCTTGCTGCCGTTGAAGACGCTCACCACGACCTGGTCGCGGCGCACCTCCGAACCGGCGGGCAGCGTCGTGTCCTCGCAGATCGCGACCGGCTCGTCCTCGGGGAACGGCTGGGTGAAGGCGGCCCATCCCCACACCGCGGCAATCAGCACCAGCACGGCGAGGACGGCCAGCGTGAGCGCCGACCGAGCCGCACCCGTCATTCGTCGGCCGCCTGGTGGACGCGGGCGTGCAGCACGCTGCGCTGCTGGAGCGCGGCGCGGAGGGCGCGGTGCAGGCCGTCCTCGAGGTAGAGGTCGCCCTTCCACTGCACGACGTGGGCGAACAGGTCGCCGTAGAACGTCGAGTCCTCGTCCAGGAGCGTGTCGAGCCGCAGGGTGTCCTTGGTGGTCACCAGCTCGTCGAGGCGCACCTGGCGCGGGGGCAGGTCTGCCCAGCCGCGCGAGTCGAGCCCGTGGTCGGGGTAGGGCCGGCCGTCGCCCACCCGCTTGAAGATCACGCCGGTGATCATAACGACGCCCCCTCACGGGCCTCGTCCTCGTCTCCGCCAGTGGGTGGGCGCGGGGTCACGCGGCCTCGCTCGTCAGGCCGGGAGCGACGCCGTCGCGCCCGGCTAGGCTCGCGACATGAGCGAGACGCCCGAGGCCGAGCCCACCCCGTCCGCACCCGCCGAGGAGACCACCGCGAGCGCCCCGGTCCCCGACCCGGTTCCGGCACCGGCCTCGGACCCCATCTCAGACCCCATCTCAGAGGCCGTCGCACCCGGCTACCTGTTCGAGGGCGACGCGCTCGAGCTCGGTGGGCTGATGCTGAACGCCGACGACCTCAGCGACGTACGCATCCGCATCCCGCTGGGGATGCTCAACCGCCACGGCCTCGTCGCGGGCGCCACCGGCACGGGCAAGACGAAGACCCTGCAGCTGCTCGCCGAGCAGCTCAGCGCGAACGGCGTGCCCGTCTTCGCAGCCGACATCAAGGGCGACCTGTCCGGCATCAGCGTGCCGGGGGAGCCGAGCGACAAGCTGTCCGCGCGCACCGCCAGCGTCGGCCAGGACTGGAAGGCGACCGGCTTCCCGACGGAGTTCTACGCGATCGGCGGCCAGGGCGTCGGCGTACCCGTCCGCGTGACGATGAGCGCGTTCGGGCCGACCCTCCTCGCGAAGGTGCTCGGCCTGAACGAGACGCAGGAGTCCTCGCTGGGCCTGGTCTTCTACTACTGCGACAAGCAGGGGCTGCCGCTGCTCGACCTCGCCGACCTGCGCGCGGTCCTGCAGTACCTCACCGCCGACGCGGCCGGGAAGGCCGAGCTGAAGACGATCGGCGGGCTCTCGCCCCAGACCGCAGGCGTGATCCTGCGTGAGCTGGTCGCCTTCGAGGCCCAGGGCGCCGACGTGTTCTTCGGCGAGCCGGAGTTCGAGACCAAGGAGTTCCTGCGCACCGCCGAGGACGGACGCGGCATCGTCAGCCTGCTCGAGCTGCCCAACCTCCAGGACCGGCCTGCGCTCTTCTCGACGTTCCTGATGTGGCTGCTCGCCGACCTCTTCCACGACCTGCCGGAGGAGGGCGACCTCGACAAGCCCAAGCTGGTCTTCTTCTTCGACGAGGCGCACCTGCTCTTCAACGACGCCTCCGACGCCTTCCTCGACCAGATCGCCCAGACCGTGCGGCTGATCCGGTCCAAGGGCGTGGGCGTCTTCTTCGTGACGCAGTCGCCCACCGACGTCCCCGACGACGTGCTCGGCCAGCTCGGCTCGCGGATCCAGCACCAGCTCCGCGCCCACACCCCCAACGACGCCAAGGCCCTCAAAGCGACCGTCAACACCTACCCCAACAGCGCGTACGACGACCTCGGCGCGGTCATCACGTCGCTCGGGATCGGCGAGGCGGTGGTGACGGTGATGAACGAGCGCGGTGCGCCGACCCCCGTCGCCTGGACCCGGCTGCGGGCCCCCGAGTCGTTGATGGACCCCGCGCCCACCGCCGAGATGGAGGCGGCGGTCAAGGCCTCGCCGCTCACCGCGAAGTACGCCGAGGCGATCGACCGCGAGTCCGCCCGCGAGCTGCTCGCCAAGAAGCTCGAGGAGGGTGCCCGCAAGGCCGCGGAGGACGCCCGCGTCAAGGAGATGGCGCGCGAGCAGAAGAACGAGCGCGTGACCACGAAGGCCGAGCGGGCGCCGAAGGAGGAGGACGGCATGGTGGAGAGCGTCGTGAAGTCACGCGCGTTCAAGGACTTCATGAGCACCGCCGCCCGCGAGATCGCCCGCGGGATGTTCAAGAGCGGTCGGCGGTAGATCGCTCGAACGCTCACATGGTCGGGTCGAGCCAGGCCAGCTGCGCGGTCTGGGTGCCGCCGTCGCGGGTGACGACGCGGGCGCGGCCCTCCGGGGCGGGCTGCGGACGCAGGTTGCCGATCAGGACGCCCTCGTCGCGGGGACCCGACAGCATCACGCCGGGCATCGCGAGGTCGCGCAACGACTGGATGACCGGCTCGTAGAGCGCGCGTGACGCACCACCCGTGCGACGCGCCACGACGACGTGCAGGCCGACGTCGCGTGCCTGCGCCATCAGCGGCTGCAGTGCCGAGACGGGTGAGGACTGCGCGGTCGCCACGAGGTCGTAGTCGTCGACGACCACGAACACCTCGGCGCCCGTCCACCACGACCGGCTGCGCAGCTGGTCGGGCGTGACGTCGGGGCCGGGGATGCGGCCCTCGAGGTAGCTCGCGATGTCCTTCAGCGTCGGCGTCGCCTGGGTCGCCGAGGTCAGGTAGTTGAGGAGGTACTCGTCGGGCACCTCGCCGAGCATCGAGCGCCGGTAGTCGACGAGGACGATCTGCGCCTCCTTGGGCGTGCGGGTGCGCATGATCTCGTGGACGTACGCCCGCAGCAGCGCGCTCTTGCCCGACTGGCCGTCGCCGAAGATCAGCATGTGCGGCTCGGCGTCGACGTCGAGGCCGACCGGCGCGAGCTCCTTCTCGTTGATGCCGAGCAGGATCTGCTTCTGCGGCAGCTGCCGGCGCACGGCGTCCTCGCGCACCGCCTCGAGGGTGACCTTCTCGGGCAGCAGGCGCAGCTTGGGACCCTGCGGGCCCTTCCACGCAGCGGCCATCCGGTCGATGAGGTGGTCGACGCCGTCACCGAGGGTGTCGGCGCTGCCGTCGCCGTCGATGCGCGGCAGCGCGCCGAGGAAGTGCAGCTTGGACGGTACGAGACCGCGGCCGGGACGGCCGACCGGGACGAGCGCGGCGACCTTGCGGTCGACCTCGGAGTCGAGGGGGTCACCGAGCCGCAGCTCGAGCTTGGAGCCGAAGACGTCACGCATCGCGGCGCGGTAGTCCGCCCACCGGGTGGAGGCAGTGACGATGTGGAGGCCGAAGGTCAGGCCGCGCGCGGCGAGCTGCTGGATCTCCATCTCGAGGTCGTCGAACTCCGCGCGCAGCGTGCTCCAGCCGTCGATGACGAGGAAGACGTCGCCCCACCCGTCGTCGACGCGGCCCTGCGTACGACGCAGGCGGTAGGTCTCGATCGAGTCGATGCCGTTCTCGCGGAAGTAGGCCTCGCGCCGGTCGACGATGCCCTCGACCTCGGCCATGACACGACGTACGACGTCGGGCTCCGAGCGGGTCGCGACACCGCTGACGTGGGGGAGGCGGGCCAGCGGCGCGAACGTGCCGCCGCCGAAGTCGAGCACGAAGAACTGCGACTCCGTCGGCGTCGTCACCAGCGCCATGCTCGTGACGATGCTGCGCAGCATCGTGCTCTTGCCCGAGCGCGGTCCGCCGACGACGGCGACGTGGCCGGCCGCGCCGGTGAGGTTGAGGGTCATCGTGTCGCGGCGCTGCTCACGCGGCCGGTCGACGGTGCCGAGCGGGATGACCAGGCCCGGCACGTTGCGCCACTGCGGCGACGTCAGGCCGAGGTCGGGGCTCTCGACGAGGTCGGGCATGAGCTCGTCGAGCGTGTCGGGCACGTCGAGCGGCGGCAGCCAGACCTGGTGCGCCTCGGGCCCCTTGCCGACCATGCGCGTGACGGCGATGTCGAGCAGGGAGGGCTGCTCGCCCTGGTGGGGCTGCGGCGTCGCGACCTCGGTGACCTCCTCGGTCGGCTCGAGGGCCTGCACCTCGGAGATCGTGAAGGGCAGGATGCCGCGGATCGCGCCGCCCTCGTCGCGGGTGACGCGGGTGCGGCTCGACGGCGGCCCCGAGACGTACGCCGCCTTGAAGCGCAGCAGCGTGGACTGGTCGGGCTTGAGGTAGCCCAGGCCGGGGACGGCGGGCAGCTCGTAGGCGTCCGGCACACCGAGGACGGCCCGGGACTCGCCGGCCGAGAAGGTGCGGAGGCCGACGCGGTAGGACAGGTGGGACTCGAGGCCGCGCAGCCGGCCCTCCTCGAGCCGCTGCGACGCGAGCAGCAGGTGCAGGCCGAGCGAGCGGCCGAGGCGACCGATGGCGACGAAGAGGTCGATGAACTCCGGCTTGGCCGAGAGCATCTCGGAGAACTCGTCGACGACGATGAACAGGGACGGCATCGGCTCGAGCGGCTCGCCGTTGGCGCGGGCCTTCTCGTAGTCGCGCACCGACGCGTAGTTGCCGGCGTCGCGGAGCAGCTCCTGGCGCCGGGTCATCTCGCCGGAGAGCGCGTCCTGCATGCGGTCGACGAGGGTGAGCTCGTTGGCGAGGTTGGTGATGACGGCCGAGACGTGCGGCATGTCGGCCATGCCGGCGAAGGTCGCACCACCCTTGAAGTCGACGAGCACGAGGTTGAGCTGCTCGGACGAGTGCGTCATGACCAGGCCGAGGACCAGCGTGCGGAGGAACTCCGACTTTCCGGAGCCGGTCGCGCCGATCACGAGGCCGTGGGGGCCCATGCCCTGCTGGGCGGACTCCTTGATGTCGAGGTGGATCAGGCCACCGGAGTCGCCGATGCCGATCGGGACCCGCAGCCGGTCGCGCGCGGGGCGCGGCCGCCAGGCGGTCGCCGGGTCGTAGCTGAAGATGTCGCCGAGGCCGAGCAGGTCCATGTGGTCGGGGGTCGTCGAGGTGATGTCGACGGCGCCGCCGGCCGAGGACGACTCGGCGCTGGCGGTCTTGAGCGGCGCGATGCGCCGGGCGAACGCCTCGGCCGTGGCGATGTCGCACTGGTCGGCGAGCGCGCGGACCGGCTCGCCGCGCATCCGCAGGGCGCTCACCGGGCGCTTGCCGAGCTCGTCGGGGGCGTCGGCGAACTCCAGGCGCAGGCGGGTGGAGTCCTCGAGCTCGTCCCACCGGCTCGGCAGGTCGAGCAGCGTGACGCCGTGCAGGCCGTCGGGCGGGACGATGTGGTTGCCGGGCGGCAGGTGGCCGCCGTCGATGACCAGCAGGATGTGCGGCGTGGCGGCGCGCTCGTCGGCGCCGAAGCGGGGCCGGTCGCTCAGGTCGGGCGGGAGCAGGCTGCCGAGGTCGTCGAGGGAGGTCGAGACCAGGCGCATCGGCCCGACCGCGTCGGCCTCGCGGGTGCTCTGCGCGTGCGGCAGCCACTTCACCCAGTCCCAGTGGGTGAGGTTCTGCTCGGAGCTGAGCACCGCGACGACGAGCTGGTCGGGGTTCTGGAACGCCGTCGCGGAGCAGATCATCGCGCGCGCCGTCGAGCGGACCTCCTCGGCGTCGCCGCACAGCTCGATGCGGTCGAAGGCACGCAGGTCGATCGACGCCGGCAGGTTGGGCTGCAGGCGGTGCACGACGAGGAGCCGGTGCAGGGCGGACGCGGCGGCCGGGTCGACCTGGTCCACCGGCGCGCTCTCCGGTGGCACCAGCTCCAGCGACAGCGGTTGCGAGCACAAGCCGTAGCGCACGTGCAGGAAGTTGTCGTCGGTCGCGGTGTGCTCCCACAGCCGGGTGCGGTCCTCGGCCAGCGAGGGCAGCGCGGCGGGCTCGGGGTGGTGCCAGTTGAGCGCCCGCCGCTGCTGGTCGGCGGCCTCGCGCGCGACCTTGCGGATGTTGCTGAGGTAGCGCAGGTACTCGGTGCGCGATCCGGTGACCTGCTGCGCACGCTGCTTACGTTGCCGGTCGATCTGGACGATGATGAAGCCGAGCGTGGCGAACAGGAACATGCCGGCCGCGAGGAAGCTCCGGCTCTTGTTGGCGCCGCCCATCGTCGCGACGAGCACGATGGAGCCCAGGCTGCCGAGCATCGGGATGGCGTTCATCAGCACGCCGCCGGCGCCCTCGCCCTCCTGCAGCTCGGGCGGCGGCTGCAGCACGATCTGTCCACCCGGCATCTCCGGCTCGTCGAGCCTCTGACCGCCCCGCAGTGTCGTGCTCAACGCGTCCCCCAGTGCCGTGCCCGATGAAGTCGCGACGATGATAGGTGCTGCCGTGCCGACCGCACCTGCGACTACTCTCCAGCGGGGTGGTGCTCGTACGGTGGGCAACGCAGAGGGGGAATCCGTGTCGGACGTCGCGATGTCCAGCAGTGCTCGCGCGACCATCGCGCTGAGCATCCACGGCCCGGCCGGGGTGCTCGACCTCGTCGTGCCCGCCGGCGCGACCGCCGTCGACGTCGCGCGGGAGTACGCCAAGCAGGCCGACGTACCCGGCATCCCGCTGCTGCAGACCGCCCTCGGCGAGCGGCTCAACGCCGCCGTGCCGCTGGGCGAGGCGGGCATCCAGCCCGGTGACGTGCTCGTCGCGACGACCGGCGTGCACCGGCCGCGCCGGGTGACCCTCCTCCAGGCCGCCAAGAACGCCCCGGAGAGCCCCGCGCTCGCCGCGATGATCGCCTGGGTCGCGGCGCTGGTCGCCGCACTCGCCGCCTGGTACGCCGGCCGCGCGGGCGACGACGTCCTGCGCACCGTCGCCGTCGGTGTGCTGCTCGCCTGCTCGATCGCCGGAGTGCTGCCGGTCGGTCGTCACGCCCGACAGCGTGCGGCCGCCGCACCGGCGTTCGCTGCCGCCGCGGCGTTCGCGGCACTCCACGAGCCGGGCATCCACCTGCTCCCGGCCGTCCTCGGAGCCGCCGGCATCTCGTCGGCCGTCGTCGCCGGCATCGGCCGCGCCCTGTCGGTCCACGACGACGAGGTGAGCACGGTGTGGATCGTCAGCGGCCTCACGGTCTTCGCCTGCTGTGCCGTCCCGGCGATGCTCGGCTGGGACGCCCGGGTCACCTGGACGCTGCTGGTCTTCCTCTCGATGATGGCGGCGCGCTTCGCGCCCTCCCTCGCCGTCGACGTGCCCGACGAGGCGCTGCTCGACCTGGACCGGCTGGCCGTCACCGCCTGGTCGGCCCGCGACAGCCGGCGCCAGGGTCGCCGCGGCCGCATCGTGGTCGCCGGCGACGCCATGGAGCGCCTGGTGCACCGGGCCTCGCGCATCGTCACCGGCGCCGCGGCCGCGATCATGGTGACGATGCTGGTCGCCAGCCCGCTGCTGCTGCACACGGCGACCATCGACCTCGACCGCATCGGCGCCCGCTGCCTGGTCTTCTTCGCGGGCTGCTCGCTGCTCCTCGCCGCCCGCTCCTACCGCCACGCCGCCRCACGGATCCTGCTGCGCCTGGCCGGCCTCGGCGCGCTCGTGGCGCTGGCCGTGCACCTCGCCGCGGGGCCCGGCGCGAGCCACGTCGACGTGTTCGTCTACGTCACCGTCGGGCTGGGCGTGATCGCCCTCGCCGCGGCCGTGGCGGCCGGCCGCGGCTGGCGGTCGGTGTGGTGGTCGCGCCGCGCCGAGGTCGCCGAGTCGTTGTGCGGCAGCTTCGCCTTCGCGTCGGCCGTGGTCGCGGCCGGGGTCTTCCGGCGCCTGTGGGAAATGACCTCCTGATCGACATGAGTCCGTCGATCGGTGGATTCATGTTTAGGCCCAAAGCGGTCGGGTAGATGCACGTCAGCGCGGGGGGCCGGGACGTCTCCCCGAGCACCGGATCACCAGTCCAGTGAGTCACCAACACACAACACTCGGTCGGTTCGACCGCCGAGGGAGAAGGATCGACATGAGCGAGATGTACGGCCAGACAGAGAAGGCCCTCTCCAAGGGCGCCGACTTCGTCGACCAGGCCCGCGGCGACGTCAAGAACAAGTGTGGCGTCCTCTCCGGCAACATCCAGACGATGATGGGTGGATGGGGCGGCCAGGGTGCCACCGCGTTCAACAACCTCATGATCGCCTGGGACCAGAAGCAGGAGACCATCCTCAAGGCCCTCGACCAGCTCTCGGCCTCCATGAAGGAGACGGAGCGCGACAACGTCTCGACCGACGAGTCGCAGTCCGCCAACCACGCCAACCTCCAGGGCCGTCTCGGCTGACGCCGGCACCCGACTTCTGAGAACTAGGAGATCGACATGACTTTCGACGGAATCAAGGTCCAGCACGGCACCCTCGACGCCGGTGCGGCCGACGTGATGAAGGCGGCCAAGGACATCGAGTCGCGCCTCGACCAGCTCGAGAACGAGCTCAACCCCCTCAAGGCGGACTGGAACGGTAACGCCAAGATGGCGTACGACCAGGCGAAGGCCAAGTGGGACCAGGCGATGTCCGAGATGACCCTCCTGCTCCAGCAGGCCAGCCAGGGCGTGGACTCGTCCAACGCCGAGTACAAGGCGGCCGACGCCCGGGGCGCCAACCGCTTCTGAGCACCGCACACCGTCCGAGGCCGGTCGTCCCTCCGGGGACGTCCGGCCTCGTGGCATTTTCGCGAGCGGCTTTCGCCTAGGCTGCTCCCCGTTCAGTGCCCAGGCCCCGCGGCCGACGCAGCTGCAAGGACATTCAGGGGGAAACACCAATGAGTCAGGGGTCCTCGGTCGCCTCAGGCCTGGTCCGGGTGACCATCGCCTCGGGATCGCGACGGGTCGATCTCGTGCTGCCGGGCTCGATCCCGGTCGCCGAGCTCGTTCCGGAGCTCGCCCGCTCGGTCGGCCTGCTCGACGCCTCCACCGTCTACGGCGGCTACCGCCTGGTGACCCAGGAGGGCCGGATCCTGGTCAACAACGCCGGCCTGACGATGCAGGGCATCGAGGACGGTGGCCTTCTGACCGTCTCCGCCGGCGTCGACGACAAGGCCCCGCGCGTCTACGACGACGTCGTCGAGGCGATGGCCGACGTCGTCGAGAACGAGCTCAAGCCGTGGGAGCCGGCGGCAGGACGGCGTACGGCGCTGGGTGCGGGCAGCATCCTGCTCGGCCTCGGCGCGCTGGCCCTCCTCCTGCTGGGCGAGAGCGTGCTGGGCGGCGTCGCCGCGGCCGTGATCGCGGGACTCCTCGTCGTCGGCGGCATCGTGCTCACCCGCGCTCAGGGCGAGCCCGAGGCCGGGGTCGTCGTCTCGCTGCTCGCCGCCGTCTACGCCGCGGTCGCCGGGCTCCTGCTCGCACCCGGCGATCTGCCCGCCTGGAGCTGGCCGCTGGACGACGCGTTCTTCTCCGACGCACTCCTCTTCGCCGGGCTCGGCGTCCTCGCCGTCGGGCTGGTAGCCGTGGTCGGCCTCCAGGGCGGCCGCGCGCTCGTGATCCCGGCCGTCGTGGTCGGCGCGGTCGTCGTCGCGGGCTCGGTGCTCATCCGCGTGTTCTCGCTCGAGCCGTCCACCGTCTTCGTCGTCCTGCTCACCCTGGTCGTCCTGGCCGGCAGCATCTTCCCGTGGCTCGCCCTCGGGGTGACCGGCACGAGCGTCGACCAGCTCTACTCGCTCCACGACATCACCGCCGATCCCGACGAGATCGACCCGGACGAGGTCGCCGACGACGCCCGCGTCGGCCACGAGATCCTGCTCGCGGTCTCCGCCTCGGTCGGCACGCTCCTCGTCCTGCTCGCCCCGTTCGCCGTCGGGCGCGGGGTCTACGGCACGATCCTGGCCGCCGTGTGCTGCCTGGCCGTCATGTTCCGCACCCGCCAGTACCGCACCGGCTCGGAGGTGCTCGCCGGCCTCGTCTCCGGCATCCTCGGCCTGGTCTCGGTGGCCCTGTCGATGCTGCTCATCCACGACGGCTGGCGTGCCGGCGCCGCGATCGGTCTCGCCGGCGTCGGGGCCGTCCTGCTCGCACTGACCCTCGTGCCGGCCTCGCCGTCGGTGCGCCGCGGCCGCATGGGCGACGTCGTCGAGACGATGACGCTGCTCGCGCTGCTCCCGCTGATGGTCCTCGCGGCCGGCTTCGTCTCCGCGGTGGCGGGCTGATCGATGGCCACCAAGAAGGACCTCGTCGAGGCCCACGCCTTCAGCCGCCGCCGCCTCGTCACCGCCTTCGTCTCCGGCGCCCCGGGCGGCCGTGAGGTGGAGCCGGTGAAGCCCGGCCGCGTGCTGATCGGCGGCGTCGCCCTCTCCGTCCTCCTCCTCGCCGGAGCCGCGATCGCGGGGTTCCTCCTCGGGCGCCCGCCCGCGCAGTGGCTCGACGAGGGCAGCTTCGTGATCTCCAAGGACACCGGCGAGCAGTACGTCGTCCTGCGCGGCGGCGACGACCCGTTGCTGCAGCGGGTGCCCAACTACGTCTCGGCCCAGCTGCTGCTCGGACAGGACGAGCTCACGCCGTTCACCGTCCGCGACAAGTACATCCGCACCGTCCAGCTCGGTGAGGACCTCGGCATCGACGCCGCGCCCGCCAGCCTCCCGTCGGCGGACGAGCTGGTCAACGACGGCTGGACCGCCTGCACGGGGGACGGGGTCGGCATCAAGGTCGCGATGCAGCGCACGCCCACCGTCGAGGACCTGGCGGGGTCCGCCTTCCTGGTGAGCAGCGAGGGCACGACCTGGCTGATCGCCACCGCGCCGGCCGTCGGGAGCAAGCAGGGCAGTGCCTACCGCTTCCCCATGCCCGAGGACGAGACCCAGTCCTCGACCCTGGGCGACCGGCTCGGGTTCGGGGCGTCGGCGACCGAGGTCGACCCCGACTGGCTGAACCTGTTCCGGCTCGGCGAGCCCCTCGAGAAGGCGTCCTTCGGGGTCACCCGGCCCGGGGAGCCCGTGCCCTACGGCAGCACCGGCACCGACCTCTCGCAGTACCGCATCGGCGACCTGCTGCTCTCCAGCAGCGGCTCCTACTACCTCCTCGGCGACGAGAAGCCCGAGCGGCTCAGCGACTTCGCCGGCATGGTCTACGGCGTCGTCGAGCAGCCGGCGCAGGAGCTCCCGGGCGACCTCTCCGCCTCCTTCGGAGACCCCAGCACGCCCGCGGAGTGGCCCAGCGACGTACCGCAGCCGATCACCAACGGTGCGCTCTGCGCGGTGCTCCACCCCGCGACCGGTGCCGACGCCACGTTCAGCCTCGCGACCAACCCGACCGGCGCGGCCGACCCCTACCGCGACGACGTACGCCCCGGCCGCCACGCGGTCGACGTCGAGCCGAGCGCCGGCGCCTACGTGCTCTCCGGCTCGGGTGAGGCCGCCGACGCCGGCACCCGCTACGTCATCGACCCCAAGGGCGAGAAGTACGAGCTGGTCGGCTCGGAGGTACCCGACTTCCTCGGCTACGGCGACGTCGAACCGCCGCTCGTGCCGAGCGCGTGGCTGGAGTTCTTCCAGCCGGGCGTGCAGCTGTCGACCAACAGCGCGCGCCGGGTCCCCGAGGATGCCCCGCCGGCGGACGACGCGGCCGCGGACGCCGGCTGATGGCTGCACCGTCGACGGGTCGTCGCCTGCCCCTGCCGCGCCTCCCGTCCGTGCGTACGACGCTCGCCGCCGGCCTGCTCGCGGCCTCGGTGGTGCCGCTCGGGGCGCCTCCCGCCGCCGCCGACCACGACGCCCCCTGCCTCGAGTCGGAGGTGCCCGACTCCGAACGGCTGGCCGACACCCACACCAAGGACAACCTCGCCTTCGAGCGGATGCACGTCGAGCAGGCGCAGGAGCTCGCCACCGGCAAGGGCGTGAAGATCGCCGTCATCGACAGCGGGATGGTCGGCATCGAGGGGCTCGACATCGCCGGCGCGACGGCCATCGCGGGCGTCAACCCCGACACCCGCCTCTCCGGACACGGCACGATCGTCGGCGGGCTCATCGCCGGGCCGCGCGGCGTCGCGCCCGACGCCCAGGTCCTCGACGTCAAGGTCTACGACGCCGACGACGCCGACACCACGCAGGGTGAGCGGCCGCTGACGTCGGCCGGCATCGCTGCGGGCATCGACGCCGTCATCCGGGCGCAGCCGCAGCAGCAGGTCGACATCGTCAACATCTCCCTCGCGGTCCGCCAGCCCGACCCGGAGCTCGAGGCCGCGGTCGCGCGCCTCGTGGACCTCGGGGTCGTCGTGGTGGCCGCTGCGGGCAACGTCCCGGTCGGCACCCCCGACTCCGGCTTCGCGGGCACGCCCGACAACGACGCCGACGTCTTCCCCGCCGACTACCCGGGCGTGCTCGCGGTCAGCGCGACCCCGCCCGGCGACGAGAGCCCCAGCACCTACGTCCTGCCCAACCTGGACACCGACGTCGCCGCGCCGACGCTGGGCGCGATCTCGGCCAACGCCACCGGTCAGGTCTGCGTCGTCGACCAGGTCGCGACGTCGTGGGCGAGCGCCGAGGTCACCGGGGTCATGGCCCTGCTCAAGCAGCGCTTCCCCCGCGAGACCCCCCAGCAGCTGGTCGCCCGGCTGCAGGCGACAACCGAGGGAGCCGGTGCTCCCGAGGGCCCGGACGGCAAGGCGACCAACCCGTGGACCGGGGCGGGTGTCGTGCAGGTGCACGACGCGCTCACCCGGGAGATCAAGCCGGGTCGCAAGGGCAAGGTGGAGACCACCGTCCAGGAGGTCCGCGCCGACGCCCAGGCCCCGCCCGCGCCCCAACGCATCGACCTGTTCGGCACGCCCCGCGCGATCCTCCTGTGGTCGGGGCTCGTCGCCGGGTCGCTGCTCGCGCTCGCCTTCATGCTGCGCCCGTTGCTGCGACGGTGAGACCGGACGCCCATTCCCGTGATGGAATCAAGGCATGCCTGACACGTCAGACGCGCCCGTGGCCGTCATCCTCGCCGGCGGCCAGGGCTCGCGCCTGTGGCCGATCAGCCGCGACCGTGCCCCCAAGCAGTTCCAGCCCGTCGTGCGGGACCGTCCGCTGCTCACCGGCACGATCGAGCGGCTCAGCGAGATCGTGGACCCCAGCCGCATCCACGTCTCGACGCGTGCCCGCTTCGCCGACGCCGCCCGGGCGACCCTCGGCCCGGTGCCGCCGGAGAACCTGATCCTCGAGGAGGACCCGGCCGGCCCCGCGACGGCGTTCGCCCTGAGCGTCGCGACGCTCTTCCACAAGTACGGCAACGCGCCGGCGCTGATCGCACCCTCGGACCACCTGATCACCGAGGAGGACGCCTTCAACGCGGCCTCCCGTGACATGCTCGCGCAGCTCGAGCGCACTCCCGAGTCGATGGTCGTGCTTGGCGCGGAGCCGACCCGGTTCGACGCGAGCCTGGGCTACATCCACACCAAGGGCGGCGACGACGCCGTGCAGGTGATCGACTCCTTCCACGAGAAGCCCGACGAGGAAATCGTCAGCGAGCTGGGGGAGTCGGGCAACCTGTTCTGGAACACCGCCTGCTACGGCGTCCGCGTCGGGCGGGCCTGCGAGGCCTACCGCACCGCCCTGCCCCTCATCTTCGAGTCCATCGAGCGGTTCGCCCGCGGTGCGACGTCCGACAAGGCATACCGCGGCGCCGCCATCGGCGGCCACGAGATCTACCCGCTGATGTGGGCCGGCATGGAGTGCCTCGTCGTCCCGCGGCAGCTGGGGTGGACCGACGTCGGCACCTGGACGCGCCTCGAGCGGGTGCTGCATGACCAGCGCGTCACCTCGATCGGTCCCGCGCTCCAGCTCGACGCCGAGGACACGCTCGTCGCCAGCATGGACGGCCGACCGGTCGTCACGCTCGGCGCGCGAGGTCTGATCGTGGTCACGCACGAGGATGGTGTGTACGTCCTCGACCGTCAGAAGGCACTCGACGCCGGCATCCTCGAGCGGCTCCGCTCGCTCCTCGCGGCCAGCAGCCGCGAGGACCTCCTCTGACCGCGCCGCCGCGGTCCCCGTCCAGCACGCTCCACCCGAAGGAACCCATGTCCCACGARAACAGCCAGCACATCGTCGTCGTCGGCACCAAGCCCGACATCATCAAGCAGGCGCCGATCTACCACGAGCTGCGGGACCGCGGCCACGACGTCGTGCTGTGCCACACCGGCCAGCACTACGACCACAACCTCTCGCAGTCGATGCTCGACGAGTTCGGCGTCCGTGAGGACATCAACCTCGAGGTGCGCGGCGGCGTCAACGACCTGGTCTCCGGCATCACCGCCAAGCTCGCGCAGTACCTCCGCGGCTTCGCCGAACGCGGCGGCTTCCCGATCACCTACGTGCACGGCGACACGACCACCGCCATGGCCGGCGCCCTCGCCACCTTCGGCGAGCGGCAGGCGCTCGTGCACGTCGAAGCCGGTCTGCGCACGCTCTCGCCCAAGCCCGAGGTGCTCAAGGGCTGGCTCGAGCAGGGCGCCGACCTCGACTGGGCGTCGTTCCGTGAGCAGTCGATCGACCGCGCCAGCTGGGCCAAGGGCAGCCGCGAGCCGTCGCCGGAGCAGTTCAACACCCGGGTCGCCGACGCGGGCTCCGACCTGCACGCCGCCCCCGTCGAGCTCAACCGCGAGTTCCTCATCGAGGAGGGCTTCGCGCCCGCCGCGATCGACGTCGTCGGCAACTCGGTCGTCGACGCGCTCGCGCAGGCAGTCGCCGGCAGCGACAGGAACCAGGTGCTGCAGAAGTTCCCGCAGATGGGCGACGGGTCCTTCCTGCGCTTCTGCGTCCACCGCCGCGAGAACACCACCAACCGCGACCGCTTCAACCTGCTGATGGACGCCATGGAGGCGCTGCTCGAGCAGGGCCACCACGTGCTGTTCATCCGGCTGCTCGGCACCGAGGCCGCGATCGACAACTTCGGCCGCCGCCAGTGGCTCCAGGACCTCGAGGAGAGGTACGGCGACGCGCTGATCTCGACGCCCGTGTGGGACAGCTACCTCGACGTCGTCGCCGCGATGTCCATGTGCGCCGTCATCGCCACCGACTCCGGCTCCATCGTCGAGGAGGCCAACGTCCTCGAGGTGCCGTGCGTGACCCTGCGCTTCGGGTCCGACCGCTCCGAGACGTTCCTCGCCGGCAGCAACTTCCTCGCCCCGCCCGTCGACAAGGACCTGATGACCAGCGTCATCCACCAGGTCTTCGAGCACCGCGCCGAGCTGTCGTGGGACCGGGTCTACCCCGAGAAGGCGTCCGCGATGCTCGTCGACGCGGTCGAGCGACGGCTCGGCCAGGGGAGCCTGCTGATCTCCGAGGAGTGGCGCTACGGCCTCCAGGCCCAGCTGCGCTGACCGGCGTACGACGAAGGCCCCGCACCAGCAGGTGCGGGGCCAACGTGTGTGGCGGAGGTAGGGGGATTCGAACCCCCGAGGGCTATTAACCCAACCCGCTTTCCAAGCGAGCGCCATAGGCCACTAGGCGATACCTCCGCCGAGGAGAGTACCGGTCGGTCCGGCGGCCGGTGAAATCGCCCGCCGAGCCCTCGGTTTGGGTGGCCGTCCGGGCCTCGCCTAGACTCCCGGCCAACCCCCCACGCGGCGTCACCTCGCCCAATTCCCCCAGGGCCGGAAGGCAGCAAGGGTAAGTGAGCTCTGACGGGTGCGTGGGGGGCCTCTTCATGTCCGGACCCGGCCGCGTCGGAAGCAGGTCGCCCACGGTGGTCGCTGTGGGTGGGCACGGTTAGGGTTCACGACGTGGAGTCACCGCTCGCGCTCTATCGCCGCTACCGGCCCGAGACCTTCCAGGAGGTCATCGGGCAGGACCACGTGACCGAGCCGTTGCGTGCGGCGCTGGCGGCCAACCGCGTCAACCACGCCTATCTCTTCTCCGGACCGCGCGGGTGCGGCAAGACCACCTCGGCCCGCATCCTCGCCCGCGCGCTCAACTGTGCGCAGGCCCCGATCTCCGACCCGTGCGGCGAGTGCGACAGCTGCCGCGACCTCGCGCGCGGCGGCCCGGGCTCCATCGACGTCATCGAGATCGACGCGGCGTCCCACGGTGGTGTGGACGATGCCCGCGACCTCCGCGAGAAGGCGTTCTTCGCCCCGGTGCGCGACCGCTACAAGGTCTACATCATCGACGAGGCCCACATGGTCACCACGCAGGGCTTCAACGCCCTGCTCAAGCTCGTCGAGGAGCCGCCGCCCCACCTGCGGTTCATCTTCGCCACGACCGAGCCCGACAAGGTGTTGCCGACCATCCGCTCGCGCACCCACCACTACCCCTTCCGGCTGATCCCGCCGCGGCTGCTCAGCGACTACCTGTCGCAGCTCGCCGCCGAGGAGGGCGTGGCGATCGAGCCCGCCGCCCTGCCGCTCGTCGTGCGTGCCGGCGCCGGGTCGGCGCGTGACACGCTCTCCGTGCTCGACCAGCTGCTCGGTGGCGCCGGTCCCGGCGGGGTGACCCACAAGGTGGCGACCGACCTGCTCGGCTTCACGCCCGACTCGCTCCTCGACGAGGTCGTCGAGGCATTCGCCACCCGTGACGGTGCGGCCGTCTTCTCGGTGGTCGACAAGGTCGTCGAGACCGGGCAGGACCCGCGCCGCTTCACCGAGGACCTGCTGCGCCGGCTGCGCGACCTCGTCATCGTCACCGCGGTGCCCGACGCTCCCGCGACCGGGCTCATCGACGTCTCGGAGGACGCCGGCGAGCGCCTCGTGGCCCAGGCCGCGCGCTTCGGTGCGATCGAGCTCAGCCGGGCCGCCGACATCGTGGCCGCCGGCCTCACCGAGATGCGCGGCGCGACCGCGCCCCGCCTGCTGCTCGAGCTGCTCTGCGCACGCGTGCTGCTGCCGGGCGCCGACCACACCGCCGACGGCGTGATGGCCCGCCTCGAGCGGCTCGAGCGCCGGATGGACGTGACCGGAGCCCCGGCGCCCGCCGCAGCCGCCGCTCCGTCCCGACCGGCCGCCCCTGCCGCGGCCCCGGCGCCGTCCGGAGCACCGTCGGCTCCTCCGCAGGCGGCGCCCCCCGCCGCCCCCCAGGCGGCTCCCCAGTCCGCGCCCGAAGCCGCACCCGGGGCCGCGCCGTCGTCGGCGCCGCAGGCACCCCGAGGCGACGAGCCGGTCCCGCCGCCCCCGATGCCGGTGGCGCCCACGGGCGTGCCCGCCTCACCCGCCCGCGACGACGGTCCGCCGCCGCCCCCGCCGATGCCGGGGTCGCAGCAGCCCGCGACGCCGCAGGCGCCACCCGTCGTCGCCGAGCCGGCGCCGACACCGGCCGCCGCCGCTGCCGGGCCCGACGCGCCGGTGGCCGAGCAACCAGCTGGTCCGCGCGGCGGCCTCAGCCTGGTCGACGTACGCCGCCTGTGGCCCGACATCCTCGAGCAGACCAAGAACCGCCGCCGGCTGGCCTGGATGGTGCTCTCGCAGCACGCCCACGTGGTCGACGTCGACGGAGTCCGGCTGACCGTCGGCTTCGCCAACGCCGGCGCCCGCGACTCCTTCGTCAACGGTGGCTGCGACGAGATCCTGCGCCAGGCCGCCATCGACGTCGTCGGGATGGACTGGCGCGTCGAGTCGATCGTCGACCCGTCGGGTGCGGCCGCGGAGGCGCCGGTGATCCGCCAGGCGGCCACCGACTCCGCACCCTCGGTCCCCGCCGCGGCGCCGACCGGACCTCCGGGCGCCCCTGCGCAGGAGGCGCCCGACGGCCCGCCGTCGTGGGTGACCGGCGACGCCGCCCCGTCGTCGGCTCCCGCAGCCCCGCCGCCGGTCTCCGCCGCTCCCGCGCGTGAGGCGCTCGAGGCGGCCCGGGCCGGGGGACCGGCCGAGCCGGCCGCCCCGGTGCGCTCCGCCGACGACGACGTCGACCCCGACGACCCCGACGCCGACTCCGCGGCCATCGACACCGAGTCGCTGCTCAGCCAGACGCTCGGCGCCAAGCTGATCGAAGAGATCAAGAACGACTGACCCGATGACCGGCCCCAACCCCACCCCAGACCTGCAGCGGGAGACCCGATGACCCAGAACCCCTTCGACGCCCTCGGTGGCGGCGGCTTCGACATGAACGCCCTGCTCCAGCAGGCGCAGCAGATGCAGCAGCAGCTCGAGGAGGCGCAGGCCAACCTCGCCCAGCAGACCGTCGAGGGCACCGTCGCGGGCGGTGCCGTGACGGTCACCGCCAACGGTGTCGGCGAGCTGGTCGGCGTGACGATCCGCTCGGGCGAGTTCGACGGGACCGACCCCGACGACCTGTCCGACCTCTCCGACCTCATCGTCGCCGCCTACCGCGACGCCCGCGCCAAGTCGGAGGCGCTGGCCGGCGACTCGCTCGGCCCGCTGACCGAGGGTCTCGGCGGAGGCGGCGGCATGCCCGGTCTCCCCGGGCTCGGCTGAGGGGCCTCGTTGTACGAAGGTGTCGTCCAGGACCTGATCGACGAGCTCGGCCGCCTGCCGGGCGTCGGTCCCAAGAGCGCGCAGCGCATCGCCTTCCACCTGCTCCAGGCCGAGCCCACCGACGTACGCCGTCTCGCCGACGTGCTGATCGAGGTGAAGGCCCGGGTGAAGTTCTGCTCGACGTGCTTCAACGTCAGCGAGGACGAGCAGTGCCGCATCTGCCGCGACGAGCGCCGTGACCCGAGCGTCCTGTGCGTGGTGGAGGAGTACAAGGACGTCGTCGCGATCGAGCGCACCCGCGAGTTCCGCGGCCGCTACCACGTCCTCGGCGGCGCCATCTCGCCCATCGACGGCATCGGCCCCGACCAGCTCCACGTCAAGGAGCTCATGCCGCGCCTGGCCGACGGCACGGTCACCGAGGTCATCCTCGCCACCGACCCCAACCTCGAGGGCGAGGCCACCGCGACCTATCTCACGCGCCTGCTCCTGCCCATGGGGTTGCGCGTGACCCGCTTGGCGAGTGGACTGCCTGTGGGCGGTGACCTCGAGTACGCCGATGAGGTCACGCTCGGACGAGCGTTCGCCGGAAGGAGATCAGCCGAATGACCGAGACCGACGAGAGGGTGTTCGGCGAGCAGATCGCCGACTCCGTGGAGAGCTTCCTGCTCGCACTGCGCGCCATCGCCCGCGAGGGCAACGGGTCGCAGGCGGTGTCGCTGCTGCTCCTCGAGATCAGCCAGGTCCTCCTGGCCGGTGCCCGGATGGGCGCCCAGAACGACTTCACGCCGCGCGAGGAGTTCCAGCCCGACGTGGGGCCCGAGGCCGACATCGACGACCTGCGGCTGCGGCTGGCCGAGATGCTCGAGGGCGTCGACGACTACTCCTTCGTCTTCGACCCCTACATCCCGGAGGTGGTCGTCAGCCGGCTCTCCGACGACCTGGCCTCGATCGCCATCGACCTAGAGAACGGCCTGCGCCACTACCGCGCGGGCAACGTCGACGAGGCCCTGTGGTGGTGGCAGTTCTCCTACGTCAACAACTGGGGCAACCTGGCCGGTGCGGCGCTCAACGCGCTGCTGACCGTCGTCGCGCACGACCGTTTCGACACCGACTTCGAGGCCGACGCCGACGCCGTGGCCGTCGCGGATGAGATGCTCGGGAGCGCCCCGGTCGCGCGCCCGTAGAATCGGCGGTGGCCTGTCGGCAACGGCGCCGACGGGCACGCCAGAGCTCCGCGGCCGCTGAGGGCCGCACACCGATCCCGAGGACCAACCGTGGGCATTGTCGTGCAGAAGTACGGCGGCTCCTCGCTCGCCGACGCCGACGCCATCAAGCGCGTCGCCCGGCGCATCGTGGACGTCAAGAAGGCCGGTCACGACGTCGTCGTGGCGGTGTCCGCCATGGGTGACACCACCGACGACCTGGAAGACCTCGCCAACGGCGTCTCGCCGCTGCCTCCGGCGCGGGAGATGGACATGCTGCTCACCGCGGGTGAGCGCATCTCGATGGCGCTGGTCGCCATGGCCATCAGCGACCTGGGCTACACCGCGCGCTCCTTCACCGGCTCGCAGGCCGGCGTGATCACCGACTCGGTCCACGGCAAGGCCAAGATCATCGACGTCACCCCGGGCCGCATCACCCAGGCGATCGGCGAGGGCCACATCGTGATCGTGGCGGGGTTCCAGGGGGTGTCGGCCGACACCAAGGAGATCACCACGCTCGGCCGGGGCGGCACCGACACCACCGCGGTGGCGCTGGCCGCCGCCCTCGAGGCCGACGTGTGCGAGATCTACACCGACGTCGACGGGGTCTTCACCGCCGACCCGCGGATCGTGCCCAGCGCCCGCAAGCTCAGCAAGGTCTCCTACGAGGAGATGCTGGAGCTGGCCGCGTGCGGCGCGAAGATCCTGCACCTGCGGTGCGTGGAGTACGGCCGCCGCTACGGCATCCCGATCCACGTCCGGTCGTCGTTCAGCCAGCTCGAAGGCACCTGGGTCGTCAACGACCCGCAGCTCAACCCCGCACCAGCCGGTCCCAGTGAGGGAGACACCATGGAACAGCCCATCATCGCCGGCGTGGCCCACGACCGCAGCGAGGCCAAGATCACCGTCGTCGGCGTGCCCGACAAGGTCGGCGAGGCCGCCCGCATCTTCGAGGCCCTGGCCGACGCGCAGATCAACCTCGACATGATCGTGCAGAACATCTCGGCCGCGGCGACCAGCCTCACCGACATCTCCTTCACGCTGCCCCGCAGCGACGGCCAGGTCGCGATGACCGCGCTGGCCCGCATCCAGGCCGAGGTCGGCTACGACAAGCTGCTCTACGACGACCAGATCGGCAAGGTCTCGCTGATCGGCGCGGGCATGCGCTCGCACCCCGGCATCACCTCGAAGTTCTTCGCCGCGCTCGCCTCCGCCGGTGTGAACATCGGGATGATCTCCACCTCCGAGATCCGGATCTCGGTCGTCGTGGACGAGAACGCCGTCGACGACGCCGTACGCGCGACGCACACGGCGTTCGACCTCGACGCCGACGAGGTCGAGGCCGTGGTCTACGGAGGCACCGGTCGATGAGCGCGAAGGTCAACCTCGGCATCGTCGGAGCCACCGGCCAGCACACCCCACCCGGTTCTTCGCTCCCCCGCTGCGCTCCTCCGCAAACAACCGCGCGGGGACCCCGTGCCGAATTGGAGTCTTCATGGTCTCGTTAGGGATTGTCGGTGCAACCGGGCAGGTCGGCGTCGCGATGCGCCAGATCCTGCTCGAGCGTGACTTCCCGGCCGACCAGGTCCGCTTCTTCGCCTCCTCCCGGTCGGCCGGAACGGTGCTGCCGTTCGGCGACCGTGAGATCACCGTCGAGGACGCCGAGACCGCCGACACGGCGGGGCTCGACATCGCGCTGTTCTCCGCCGGCGCGACGACGTCCCGCGCGCTCGTGCCGAAGTTCGTCGAGGCCGGCGTGATCGTCGTCGACAACTCCTCGGCCTTCCGCAAGGACCCGGAGATCCCGCTCGTGGTCTCCGAGGTCAACCCCGACGCGATGGCGGCCGTCATCGAGGCCGGGTGCGGCGTGATCGCCAACCCCAACTGCACGACGATGGCCGCGATGCCGGTCCTCAAGCCGCTGCACGACGAGGCCGGCCTGACCCGCCTCATCGTGTCGTCCTACCAGGCGGTCTCCGGCTCCGGCGTCGCCGGCGTCGACGAGCTGGCCAACGCCGTGGCCGCGGCCGGCGACAAGGCGCGCGAGCTGGCCTACGACGGCTCCGCGATCGCGTTCCCCGAGCCGGTGAAGTACGTCGAGCCGATCGCCTACAACGTCCTGCCGATGGCGGGTTCCGTCGTCGACGACGGCCTCAACGAGACCGACGAGGAGCAGAAGCTCCGCAACGAGTCGCGCAAGATCCTCGGCCTGCCCGACCTGCTGGTCTCCGGCCTCTGCGTCCGGGTGCCGGTCTTCACCGGCCACTCGCTCGCGATCAACGCCGAGTTCGAGCGGGCGATGACCCCGGCCCGGGCCCGCGAGATCCTGGGCTCGGCGCCCGGCGTCGAGCTCGACGAGGTGCCGACCCCGCTCAAGGCGGCCGGCAAGGATCCGTCCTACGTCGGCCGGCTCCGCCAGGACCCGGGCGTGCCGGGCGACCGCGGTCTCGCGCTCTTCATCAGCAACGACAACCTGCGCAAGGGTGCCGCCCTCAACACCGTGCAGATCGCGGAGCTCATCGCCGCCGCGCGCTGACCTCCGCTCTGTCCAGCGATCCCCGGTCGACCGGGGATCGCTGAGGTTGTCGGCCCGTGCACGGCCTGACAACCTCAGGGAGAGCCTGACAACCCCGCCCCGTCAGCGGACGTCGTACGACGACGAGCGCGCGGAGGTGCCCGCCGCCGGGTCGTCGTCACTGACGGCCGTGGTGACCCACCACGACGCGGCGTAGGCGATCGCCGACGCCACGGGGACCGCGACGAGCGCCCACCCCTCGTCGAGGGAGCCGAGCAGGAACACCAGCACCAGCACCGCCAGGATGCCGACGGCGAGGAGGCTGGTGGAGCCGGCGTGAGGTACGCCGAGCACGCGGAGCAGCAGGCTGCCGGCCCAGGTCAGCACAGTGAGGACGACCACCAGGATGAGCAGCCCGGGGCCTCCGCCGCACGCCGACGTGCCGCGCACGGCCTCGCAGCCGACCCCGGCCAGCCACGCCAGCAACACGGCGAGACCGCCGACGGCGACGCCGGTCAGGGATGCCGCGGCCAGGCCGCTGACCTGCACCGACGGGAGCCTCCGGGGGCCGGGTCGGGGCTCTGGCGCCGGAGGGGGCCGGACGACCACAGGGGCCGGAGTCTCGACCTCACCCGGGGGAGTGGACTCGTCGGCGACCTTCCTCCTGCGCCGCAGCGAGAAGGACGGCATCTCGAGCGGGGGACGGTCGTCGGCCATGAGGGGCACAGTGCCACATGACAGGAGCTCCCGGACCCACTCTGGGGTCCGGGAGCTCCGGTGGTCGGGCTGACAGGATTTGAACCTGCGGCCTCCTCGTCCCGAACGAGGCGCGCTACCAAGCTGCGCCACAGCCCGCCGCCCGGACCGAGAATTCCAGTCCGGGCAACGCGGGCGAGCATACCGGAGCGGTCGGGGGCTGCCGAAATCGCCCCGGCTCGGTGGGACCGGCTCAGCGTCGCTTGGTGAAGGTGAGGTGGGTGACCCCGCTGGGCGACGACACCGACTCGATGTCGAAGGTGTCCTCGAGCGCCTCGAGGCCGTCCCACAGCCGGGCACCCCGGCCGAGCACGATCGGCACGACCACGAGGTGGAGGTGGTCGACGAGGCCCGCGGCGAGGAAGTCACGCACCACGGACGCTCCGCCGCCGAGGCGTACGTCGAGGTCGCCGGCCGCCTCGCGCGCGACGGCGAGCGCCTCGGCGGGGGAGGCGTCGAGGAAGTGGAAGGTGGTCCCGCCGGCCATCTCGAGCGACGGCCGGGGACGGTGGGTGAGGACGTACGTCGGCGTGTGGAAGGGCGGCTCGTCGCCCCACCACCCCTGCCAGTCGGCGTCGTCCTGCCACCCGGGCGGGCCGAACTTGTTGGCGCCCATGATCTCCGCACCGAAGCCCACCTCGTGGCGGGCCGCGAAGACGGCGTCGACGCCGTGCTGGCCGGCCTCGGGATCCCAGAAGGTGGTGGCGAACATCCACTCGTGCAGCCGCTGCCCCGCGTGACCGAACGGCGACTCCAGCGACTGCGGCTCGCCGGAGCCGAAGCCGTCGAGCGAGATCGAGAAGTTGTGGACCCGGACGAGTGGCACGTGTGGCTCCTTCAGGAGAGGGGCGGGCGGTCGAGCACGGTGGGGACGTAGTCGAGGAGCTGCAGGCGACCGTCGAAGGTACGGCTCTCGACGAGCTCGAGGCGGACGTCGGGATAGCCGTCGAAGACCCGGTCCCGTCCGGTGGCTCCGTTGATCACGGGGAAGACGACCAGCCGGAACCGGTCGACGAGCCCCGCGACGAGCAGCGAGCGGGCCAGCGTGAGGCTGCCGAGGGTGCGCAGCGGCAGTGGACCGACCTCCTTGAGGCCACGGACCGCCTCGACCGGATCGGCGGCCACGAGCCGGGTGTTCTCCCAGCCCAGCGGGTCGCGGAGCGTGGACGAGAAGACGATCTTGTCCATCGTCGCCAGCTGGGCGATGGCCTCGGGCTCCTCCTCCGCCATCCCGGACATCAGCCGGTAGGTGGTCGCGCCCATCAGCGTGGTGTGCTCCTCCTGCTCGCCGAGGAACGCGTAGTAGTCCGGCCCACCCATGCCCCAGAGACCAGGCCAGCCGTCCGCGGCCGCGCAGCCGTCGAGCGACACGATGAGGTCGACCATCAGCTCGGGCACGCCGGCACTCCCTTCTCGCTGGTCCCACACCACCACAACCGGGGGCGGGTGGAAAGGCCCGGGCGGCGAGAGCTCAGGAAGCAGGGACGAGGGTCATCAGGGTGGCCTCGGGACGGCACGCCACCCGGAAGCGGACGTACGGGTTGGTGCCGAGACCGGCCGACACGTGGAGCCAGGCCGAGCCGTCGTCGCCGGGTGCGGAGTCGGCGGGGTGGCGGTGCAGGCCGCGGGCGCGGGCGGGCTCGAGGTCGCAGTTCGTGGTGAGGGCGCGGCCGCCCGGGAGGCACACCTGGCCGCCGTGGGTGTGGCCCGCGATGATCGCGTCATAGCCGTCGGCGGCGAACTGGTCGAGGACGCGGAGGTAGGGCGCGTGGGCCACGGCCAGGCGCACGTCGGCCGTCGCGTCGGCCGGTCCGGCGACGCGCTCCAGGTCGTCGAACGCCAGGTGGGGGTCGTCGACGCCGGCGAAGGCGATGGTGGTGTCGCGCACCGTCAGCGACCCGAAGCCGTTGGTCAGGTCGAGCCACCCGGCCTCGGCGAAGCGTTCCTTGAGGCGGGGCCACGGCAGCTGCGGCGTCGAGGTGTTGCGCTTGCCCGTGTCGGGGAGCAGGTAGAGCAGCGGGTTGCGCATGCCCGGCGCGTAGTAGTCGTTGGACCCGAGGACGTAGACGCCCGGCACGTCGAGCAGTCCGCCGAGGGCGTCGGCGACGACGGGCACGGCACGCATGTGGGCGAGGTTGTCGCCGGTGTCGATCACCAGGTCGGGCTCGAGGTCGGCGAGACCGCGCAGCCACTCCTGCTTGGCGCGCTGGTCGGGTGCCATGTGGATGTCACTGAGGTGCAGCACCTTCAGCGGAGCGTGTCCGGCGGGCAGGAGCGGCACGGTCACGCGGCGGAGGGTGTACTGCCGGGCCTCCCATGCGGCGTACGTCGCCAGGCCCGCACCGGCGAGCGTCCCGAGCCCGAGCGTGCGGCGTACGACGGGGAGGAAAGGCATTCGCCAAGGCTGCCACAATGGTGTTCATGAGTGCTCTGAAGGACCGTCTCCGCGCCGACCTGACCACCGCCATCAAGGCGCGTGACGAGCTGCGCTCCTCGACCATCCGGATGGTGCTGACCTCGATCACCAACGCCGAGGTCGCCGGCAAGGAGGCCCGCGAGCTCTCCGACGACGACATCATCGGCGTCCTGTCCACCGAGGCGAAGCGTCGCCGGGAGGCGGCCGTGGCGTTCCAGGAGGCCGGCCGCACGGAGATGGCGGCCAAGGAGGCCGCCGAGGGCGAGGTGATCGCCGACTACCTCCCCGCCCAGCTCGGCGACGCCGAGATCGCCGACCTGGTGGCCGCCGCGATCGAGCAGACCGGCGCGGCCGGTGAGGGGATGCGCGCGATGGGCAAGGTGATGGGCGTCGTGACGCCCCAGGTCAAGGGTCGTGCCGACGGAGGTGCCGTGGCGGCCGAGGTGCGCAAGCAGCTGGGCTGAGGCCCCTCGGGGGACGCCTCAGCGCCGGCCGCCGCCGTTGCCGCGACCCCGGCCGCCCCCGTTGCCGTTGCCGTTGCCGTTCCCGCTGTTGCCCGCGGAGGGCGGCGGGGGCACGTAGCCGGTCGAGGTGTAGAGCGTCACCGTGTCGCCGCTGCTGAGCTGACCGCCGCCCTCGGGTGAGGTGTAGGCGACCAGGCCGGCGCCGGTCTCGGAGTTGACCTGGCCCCCGTCGGCGACGGTGAACCCGGCGGCCTGGAGCGCCGCGGTCGCGGCCTCGACGCTCTGGCCGGCCACGTCGGGCACGGTGCTGAGCACGCCGGCGATCTCGTCGCCGGGCGGCGTCTGGAAGTCCTCGTAGGGCAGCTTGGCCGACGCCGCGGCCATCGCCTCGCCCCAGATCGGGCCGGCGACGGTCGAGCCGAAGGCGCTGCTGATGTAGCTGCCGCCGACGACCTGGCCGTTGAGGGTCTCCCACTCGCCGAACTCGTTGGCGCCGGCGACCATGGCTGCCGTGGCCAGCGTCGGGGTGTAGCCGACGAACCACACGGCCATGTTGCTGTTGTTGGTGCCGGTCTTGCCGGCAGAGGGCTTGTCGATGGCGATGTTCTGACCGAACCCTCCGGGCTCCATGACGCCGCGCAGGATGTCGTTGACGGCGTCGGCGGTCGCGCCGGGCATGACCTGCTCGCACTGGCTGGCGAAGTCCTTGAGCGACGCGCCGGACGAGTCGAGCACCTGGGTGACCGGACGTGGGTCGCAGTGCAGGCCGCGGGCGGCGAAGGTGGCGTAGGCCTGCGCCATGGTCAGCGGGTCGGCGTCGGAGACGCCGAGGATCCACGACGGGACCTGCTGGGCCTGGGGCACCTTGACTCCCATCTGCTTGGCCAGCTCGAGCGGCTCGCACATGCCGGTGCGGGTCTCGAGCTGGGCGAAGAAGGTGTTCACCGAGTGCTGGGTGCCGCTGTAGAGGTCGTACGTGCCGGCGCCGGTGGAGTTCTGCGGGTCCCAGCCCATCTGGTCGCCGGCGTAGGGGCCGTCGCAGGTCTCGAAGTCCCAGTCGTCGAAGTGCATCGTCTGCGGCGAGTTGATGCTCGTGCTCAGCGGGATGCCCTGGTTGATGGCGGCGGCGAGGACGAAGAGCTTGAACGTCGATCCTGCCTGGAAGCCGTTGGCGTCGCCGTACTTCTTCGGGACGGTGTAGTTGAGGTAGGTCTCCCCGCCCTTCTTGTCCTTGCCCATCGGGCGGGACTGGGCGAGCGCGCGGACGTCACCGCTGCCGGGCTCGATCATCGCCAGGCCGCCGATGGCCTGGTCGGTCTGGTAGACGTGGGAGGCGACCGAGTCGTCGGCAGCCTTCTGCATGTCGAGGTCGATCGTGGTGTTGATCGTCAGGCCGCCGTTGTTCAGCGTGCGGCGACGCTCCTTGGGCGTGTCGCCGAGCACCGGGTCCTTGAGCAGCCAGTTGACGACGTAGTCGCAGAAGAACGGCGCGCGCGACTGCTGGCAGCCGTTGGGCGAGGTCTCGATGTCGAGCGTCTTCGCCAGGGGCCTGCCCTTGAGCCGCTCGGCCTTCTTCTCGGTCAGGATGCCGAGCTGCGCCATCCGGTCGAGGACGACGTTGCGCCGGCCCTCGGCACGCTCGGGGTTGTCGACGGGGTCGTAGCCCACGGGGTTCTTCACGAGGCCGGCCAGCGTCGCCGACTCGAGCAGGTTGAGGTCCTTGGCGTTCTTGGAGAAGAAGTGCCGCGCCGCCGACTGGACGCCGAAGGCACCGTCACCGAAGTAGGCGATGTTGAGGTAGCGCTCGAGGATCCAGTCCTTGCTGTGGTTCTTCTCGAAGGCGATCGCGTAGCGGAGCTCGCGGATCTTGCGCGCGTAGGTCTCCTCCGTCGCGGCCTTGCGCTCCTCGTCGGTCTCCGCCTGGTAGAGCAGCGTCTGCTTGACCATCTGCTGCGTGATCGACGAGCCGCCCTGCACCGAGCCGCCGTTGGCCTGGTTGGTGACGAAGGCGCGGACCGTGCCCTTGAGGTCGAGGGCGCCGTGGTCGTAGAAGCGGTAGTCCTCGATCGCGACGATCGCCTTGACCATCGGCCGCGAGATCGAGCCCAGCGGCACGTTGATGCGGTTCTGGTCGTAGAGCGAGGCGATCAGGTTGCCGTTGACGTCGTAGATGCGCGTCTTCTGCGACAGGTCCTTCGCCTCGAGCGACTCGGGGAGGTTGACCATGCCCTTGCTGACGTCCTTGGCGGCCACGCCGACCAGGCCCGCGAACGGGATGGCGAGGCAGGCGACGAGGACTCCCATGACGACCGCGACGGCAGCCATGACCGCGAGGTGGGACGCCACGCGACCGGCGGGACGGCCCGGGGGGCGCCCGGAGGGCGAGGACGAGCGTGAGGACATGCGCACCAGAGTACGGGGCGGACGCCTATCACCCGGAATTCCAACGGCGCAGCCAGATAGTCACATTGGACTATACGAATTGAGCCACACGGTCTCTGCCTGGACCGGCGAGATTCGTTTACTTTTCATTCTGAGTCAGGGATGGCCGCTATGGGGGCGGCCGACCGGCTCGACAATCACCGTGGGGTTTGACTTATGTGGGTCGAGGACTGGGCAGCACGCGCCGCATGCAAGGGCGACACGCCGGACGCACTGTTCGTGCGTGGCGCGGAGCAGAACAAGGCCAAGCAGGTCTGTGCGGGATGCCCCGTCCGGACCGAGTGCCTCGCCGAGGCGCTGGACAACCAGATCGAGTGGGGTGTCTGGGGCGGTATGACCGAGCGTGAGCGCCGTGCGCTGCTCCGCCGTCGCCCCGGATCGTCGTGGCGCACCATCCTCGAGACGGCCCGCACCAAGGTCGAGGCTCCCTCAGTCTCGGTCTGAGCCCTGGCTCGACAGGCTCTCACCGATCGCGCGGAGGCCGTCGAGGTCGTGGACATCGCTCGCCATCGCGGGCACGACCGCGGTCGGCACCTTCGGGTGGGCCGCAGCGAAGCGCTCGCGCAGGTGCTGCTCGCGCTCGATGATGCGGACCCGGTCGGCGTGGAGCCGGAGCAGACCGGCGGTCAGTGACGAGGAGTCGCCCGACTGCAGCCGGTCGGCGGCGGTGATCGCCGCCTCCGCCGACAGCTCGGTGCGTGCCGACGGGCTGGCCCGGTTGACGACCAGGCCCGCCAGTGGCATGTCGTCGTCGGTGAGCCGGTCCACGAAGTACGCCGCCTCGCGCAGCGCGTCCGGCTCCGGTGCCGCGACCACGACGAAGGCCGTGCCGTCGGCCTGGAGCAGCGCGAACGTCTTGTCCGCGCGCTGGCGGAAGCCGCCGAACAGGGTGTCGAAGGCCGCGACGAAGGTCTGCATGTCGCGCAGCACCTGCGCCCCGAGCACCTTGGTCAGCGCGTTGGTCACGACCGAGAAGCCGGCCGTCATCAGCTTGGCCGGACCGCGGGCCGGGGCGAGCAGCAGCCGGATGAAACGGCCGTCGAGGAAGCTGGACAGCCGCTCCGGGGCGTCGAGGAAGTCGAGCGCGGAGCGCGAGGGCGGGGTGTCGACCACGATCAGGTCGTGGCTGCCGTCGGCCAGCGCCTGCCGGTGCAGCTGGCCCAGCTTCTCCATCGCCATGTACTCCTGCGTGCCCGCGAACGAGCTCGACAGCGCGATGTAGAACGGGTTCTCCAGGATCTGCTTGGCCTTCTCCGGACTGGCCTGCGACTCGACCACCTCGTCGAAGGTGCGCTTCATGTCGAGCATCATCGCGTCGAGCGACCCGCCCGCCTCCGCGTCGACGGCCGCGACCGGGCGCGGGGTGTTGTCGAGCTGACCGATCCCCATCGACTGCGCGAGCCGGCGCGCCGGGTCGATGGTCAGCACGACCACCTTGCGCCCCCGCTCGGCGGCGCGCAGCGCGAGCGCGGCGGACGTCGTGGTCTTGCCGACACCGCCGGCACCGCAGCACACGATGATCTGGGTGGTCCGGTCGTCGAGCAGCGCGTCGACGTCCAGCACGGGTGGGGTGATCGTCATTCGGGGTCCCTGCGGCGTTGTCCGGGGGAGCGGAGCGGGGGAGGAGAACGTCGTGGGGTGGTCTTCATGCCATTCCCTGGTGGCGCAGCAGCTGGGCCAGCTCGACGAGCGCCCCTTGGTCGATCCCGCTCGCGAGCCGCGGCAGCTCGTAGGTGGGCACGCGCTCGGCAGCGACGAGCTCGCGCTGCTCGTCCTCGAGGTGACGTCGTACGGCGTGGTCGCGCGCCTCGGCGACGAGCGACCCCACCAGGCCGGCGTCGACGTCGACCCGGGCGCGGGTCAGCTCGGAGGTCACGGCGGTCGGGTCGACGGTGTCGTCGCGCACCTGTGCCAGCGCGCTCGGGCTGAGGTCCTGCGGTCGCACCAGGTTGACCACGACACCCCCGACGGGCAGGCCCGCCGCGCGGAGCTCGCCGATGCCGTCCGAGGTCTCCTGGACGGGCATCTCCTCCAGGATCGTGACAAGGTGCACGGCCGTGCGCGGCGAGCGCAGCAGCTCCATCACCTTGTCGGCCTGGGTCTTGATCGGTCCCACCTTCGCCAGGCCGGCCAGCTCGGAGTTGACGCCGAGGAACTGGCAGATGCGGCCGGTGGGCGGCGCGTCGAGCACCACGGCGTCGTACGTGATCTGGTCCTTGTGCCGACCGCCGCGGGGCCGCTGCACCGCCTCGTAGACCTTGCCGGTGAGGAGCACGTCGCGCACGCCGGGCGCGATGGTGGTGGCGAAGTCGATGACGCCGAAGCGGTCGAGCGCCTTCCCGGCCCGCCCGAGCTTGTAGTACATCGAGAGGTACTCCAGCAGCGCCGACTCGGGATCGATGTGGAGCGCGTGGACCTGGCCGGCGCGTCCGTCCCGGTCGGGCGCGCCCTTGGCGATGCGGCGCTCCTCGTAGGGCAGCGGGTCGACGTCGAACATCCGGGCGATGCCCTGGCGGCCCTCGACCTCGCAGAGGAGCACGTTGCGACCGGACGTGGCCAGCGCGAGGGCCAACGCCGCCGCGACCGTCGACTTCCCCGTGCCGCCCTTGCCGGTGACGACGTGCAGGCGCACCTTCGGCCAGTCGTCGAGGCGTTCGGCGCTCGCAGTCACGAGCCGAGGATAGCGATCTGGCATCGATTCGTTCCTGTCGCTTCTAAGCGTGAACGCGCGTCTTTGTGTCCACGGAGACCGTCTTTTGCTTGACCGGCAAACAAAAGTCTGCGAACGTCCGCACAGGACCCCTCGTGACCCACGTCACACGTGCGTCCGCACCTCTTTGCTCGCACACGCCCGCACCGCCGTACTCACCCGCCGTACTCACCAGCCCCTGGAGGCCTTGGGATGTCACCCACCACCCCGCGACGAYGGATCGCCCGGCGATCCACCGTCGGCACCGCGCTGACTGCCGTGGTCGCGCTCGTCGGCAGCGTCCTGCTCGGCGTCGCCACCGCCCTGCCCGCTCAGGCCCACGAGGGGCACGGTCACGTGCTGATCTTCACCGAGGACGCCGCGGGCGACTGGCACGACGCGGCCATCGCGCAGGCGACGCCGAAGGTGAAGACGGCGCTGGAGGCGGCGGGCATGACGGTGTCGGTCGTCCACAAGGAGACGGCCGGTGGTTCGGAGGCCGTGTTCACCGACGAGGGCCTCGCGCCGTTCGACGCGATCCTCGTCTTCCAGGCCAACGGCGACCCATGGAACGCCTCCGAGAAGGCGGCGCTGGAGCGCTGGCAGGCGGCAGGCAACGGCATCGCGGCGGTGCACAACGCGCTCGACATGCGCGGCAACTACCCCTGGTGGGACAACATGGTCGGCTCGCTGATGCCCGGCCACGCGCCCACCGGAACCGACCCCGGCCCGTCCGGCGTCGTGCGCAACGAGGACACCACCCACCCGTCCACCAAGCACTTCACGGGCACCGAGGACGTGACCCGCTGGACCCGCAACGACGAGTGGTACAACTTCAGCAACAACGTGCGCGGCACCGCCCACGTGCTCCAGTCCATGGATGAGTCGACCTACTCGGGCGGCAACATGGGCTACGACCACCCGATCACCTGGTGCAAGCCCTACGAGGGTGGCCGCTTCTGGGGCACCGCGCTCGGTCACTTCCCCTCGCACTACGACGAGCCCGACTTCATGGCCGAGCTCGTGGGCGGCGTGAAGTACGTCGCCGGCCTCGAGGAGGGCGACTGCGGCGGCACCGTCTGGAGCAACTTCGAGCGCATCCCGCTCGACCAGAACACCTCCGCCCCCTTCGCGATCGACGTCGCCGACGACGGCAAGGTCTTCTACACCGAGCTCGTCCGCGGCCAGCTGCGGATGTACGACCCCGAGTCCCAGGCCGTGACCACGGTGCTGTCGCTCCCCGTCTACTCCGGTGGTGAGGACGGCCTGCTCGGCGTCGCCCTCGACCCCGACTTCACGACCAACGGGCACGTCTTCCTCTACCGCTCGGCGGAGTCCCCGGACAACGCGAACCCCGACAACTTCTGGTCCACCGTCTCCCGCTTCACGTTCGAGAACGGGTCGGTCGACCCCGCGTCGGAGAAGGTGATCATCAAGATCCCCGCCCGCCGCCTGCCTGACGAGCCCGGCCACACCGGTGGCGGCCTCGACATCGACGACAAGGGCAACCTGTTCATCGGTGTCGGCGACGACGTCAACCCCCACTCCGAGCCGTCGGGCGGCTACGCCCCGCTCTCCGAGCGCGCCGGCACCTTCCACGACGCCCGCGAGACCTCGGCCAACACCAACGACCTGCGCGGCAAGATCCTGCGGATCACGCCGGTCGACGAGCCGGGTCAGCCCGGCATCGGGTCCAGCTACACCGTCCCGGACGGCAACCTGTTCCCCGAGGCCGAGGACGCCGGGCGCGACAAGACCCTGCCCGAGATCTACGCGATGGGCTTCCGCAACCCCTTCCGGTTCTCCATCGACAACGAGACCGGCTGGCTGAGCATGGCCGACTACTCGCCCGACAACGGCACCGACGCCCCCGCCACGCGCGGTCCCGCCGGCATCGCCGAGTGGAACCTCATCAAGAGTGCGGGCAACTACGGCTGGCCGATGTGCATGGGCGGCAACCACCAGGGCCAGAACCCCAACGGTGAGCCCTTCCGCGACGTCGACTACGGCAGCACCACGCCGCTGAACCCGCCGGTCGTCGGTGACTACTTCGACTGCGCCAACCCCGTCAACGACTCGGTGCGCAACACCGGTCTCACCGACCTGCCGCCGGCCCGCGCCGCCGACATGTACTACGGCTACCGCCGCTCGTCGGTCGGTGCCATCCCGCAGGGTGGCGGCCTGGCCCCCATGGGCGGCCCCGTCTACCGCTTCGACGAGGAGCTGGAGTCGGACACGAAGTTCCCGAAGTCGTACGACGGCAAGCCGTTCTTCTACGACTGGGCGCGCAACAAGATGTTCAACATCCAGCTCAAGGACCCGGCCGCGGCTGCGGGCGCGTCGCAGGTGGAGAAGGTCAACCCGTTCCTCCCCGACGTGCCGTTCCTGGCCCCGATCGACTCGAAGTTCGGTCCCGACGGATCGATGTACGTCCTCGACTGGGGCGGCGGCTACGGCCGTGACAACCCGACCTCGGGCCTCTACCGCATCGACTACATCAGCGGCTCCCGCTCGCCGGTCGCCCGCATCAGCGCCGAGCCCGACTCGGGCCAGGCGCCCCTCGAGGTGTCCTTCGACGCCAGCGCTTCGACCGACCCCGAGGAGGAGGACCTCACCTACGCGTGGGACTTCGACGGCGACGGCACCACCGACGCCACCGGCGTGACCGCCACCCACACCTACACCGAGAACGGCGTCTTCAACGCCCGCCTGACCGTCACCGACCCGGCCGACAAGTCCGGTACGACGACGGTCCCGATCACGGTCGGCAACACGCGACCGGTGGTCGAGCTCGAGACCCCGCCCAACGGCGCGTTCTTCGACTTCGGTGACGAGGTCAGCTGGGACGTGAAGGTCACCGACCCCGAGGAGGAGACGGTCGACCCGCAGGCCGTCGAGGTGCAGCCGGCGCTGGGCCACGACGACCACGCCCACCCGCTGGTCGCCTCGCGCGGCTTCACGGGCAGCACGGTCACGAGCGTCGGCGGCCACGCGGCCGACGAGAACATCTTCTACGCCATCGACGCGCGCTACAGCGACACCGGTGGCGCCGACGGCGAGAACCCGCTCCTGGGCTCCGACACCGCGGTGATCTTCCCGAAGCTGCGCCAGGCCGAGTGGTTCGACGCCAAGTCGGGCACCGCCACCCTGGCGCCGGGCCGTGACGCGGCCGGCGGCGGTCAGGTCGTGGTCGGCAAGGACGGCGCCTGGCTGCAGTTCGAGCCGGTCAGCTTCCACCAGATCGAGACCTACAACCTGCGGGTCCAGGCCAACGCCGCGGGCGGCACCATCGAGCTGCGCAAGGGCAGCCCGACCGGTGACGTCGTCGGCACGGCCGAGGTCCCCGCGACCGGCCTGCAGTACCGCGACGTCGCGGTCGACGTCAGCGAGGTGGGCAGCGAGACGATGGACCTCTTCCTGGTCTTCACCGGGTCGAACGACATCAAGCTCAACTTCATGGAGGCCATGGGCCAGGGCATCTCGCCCACCGCGTCCCCGCTGGTCGCCATCACCGCCCCGGCCGACGGCGACAAGCTCGACCCCGGCGCGCAGGTGACGGTCGCGGCCGACGCCTCCGACGCCGACGGCTCGATCGCCAAGGTCGAGTTCTTCGCGGGCGACACCAAGATCGGTGAGGACGCCACCGCGCCCTACACCGCCGACTGGACGACGCCGGACGACGAGGGCCTCTACGAGATCACCGCCAGGGCGACCGACGACGAGGGCAACACCACGACCTCGCGGCTCGTGCAGGTGCAGGTGGGCGAGCTCTTCGGCGACCTGGTCCCGTTCAGCAACGTCAACGGTGAGTTCGAGCGGCTCGGCGCCGGGCAGTTCCGCATCTCCGGTGCGGGCGCCAACGCCTGGCAGGGCACCGACCAGTACACGACGCTCTACCAGCCGGGCGCCGGTGACGACGAGTACGACGCCATCGTGCGGGTCGACGCCAGCACCCTCGCCAACAACTCCGGCAAGGCGGGCCTGATCATCCGCAACGACATGACGCAGCCCGGCACCTCGCCCGGCTACGCCATGCTCGCGTGGCGCCGCGCGGCCGGCATGGAGTTCCTCACCGACCCCGACGGCAACGGCCAGCTCAACGCCTCTGTCGCCGGAGGCACCAGCACGGTCCCGAAGTGGCTGAAGCTCAGCCGCCGCGGCGACCAGGTGTCGGCGTACTGGTCCAACAACGGCACCACGTGGACGCAGATCGGGACGGCCGCGACCCTGGCCAACATCGGCGACACGCAGGACGTCGGCTTCTTCATCATGGCCCACGAGTCCGCGGTCCGGACCGCCGACTTCTCGCAGTTCGCTGTCGACAGCGACCCGCAGGAGCCGGAGCCGGAGCCGGAGACCCCGGGCCAGCCGCTGACCTGTGCCACCGGCCCGGTCTCGGACGAGTTCGACTCGCCGGCGCTGCTCCCCAAGTGGGCGATGCGCAACGCTCCGGGTGCCCCCATCACCCAGGCCGGCGGCTCGCTCCGCCTGCCCGTCACGAACGGTGACATCAACGAGGCGAGCGAGGGTCCGGTCAGCTTCGCCGGCCAGCCCGTGCCCGCCGGCGACTGGACCGCCACCACCAAGCTCACCCTCGAGCACAGCTCGCACTGGCAGTGGGCGGGCCTGGTCGTGCACCAGTCGGACAACGAGTACAACAAGATCGCGTTCGTCCGGCACCAGAACGGCACGCGCCTCGTGGAGTTCCAGTCCGAGACCAACGGCACGCGCACCACGCCTGCCGCCCCGGTCGTAGCCTCGAACTTCCCGAGCACCATCCAGCTCCGGCTCACCAACATGGGCGGCAAGCTGACCGGTGCCTACTCGGCCGACGGGTCCACCTGGACCCCGCTGGCCGGCACGCTCGACCTCAAGACCGGGTCGGCTGCCCGCATCGGGCTGATGGCGGCCGGCGACCTCGGCACCACGCCGCGGGTGGCGGAGGTCGACTGGTTCCGCGTGACGCCGGACCGCACGGCGCCGGCCTTCGAGGCCGACGACGAGTTCGACGGCACCGCGCTGGACGGCTGCCGCTGGGCGGAGTCGGTGCGCTACAGCTCCACCACCGCGTCGGTGGCCGACGGCCACCTCAAGATCGGGACGGAGCCGGGCGACATCAACGGCAACAACCCGGTCCAGCCGCGCAACTTCGTCCTGCAGGACGCGCCCGAGGGTGACTGGGTGGCCGAGACCAAGCTCAAGGCCCCGCTCAAGCACCGCTACCAGCTGGCCGGCCTGCTGATGTACGGCAACGACGACAACTACGCCAAGGCCGACATCGTGGCCTACAACGCACCCGGCAGCGCGCTCGACCTCAGGGCCGAGCTCGCCGCGGAGAAGGGCGGCAACGGCGTCGCGGGCGGTGACGCGATCAACATCCCCGACACCACCGAGAGCGGCTACTGGTGGGTGCAGGTGACCAAGGTCGGCACGAAGTACACCGCCGCGGTGAAGTCGACCGCGGGTGCGTCCTGGACGCCCATCGGCGACGGCATCACCTACGACGGACCGCTCAACTCCCTCGGAGTGATGGCGATCGGTCCCGAGCAGGAGGAGCCGGTCACGGTCGAGTTCGACTACTTCCACCTCGACACCGAGGAGGAGCCGCCGGCCGACACGACCGCCCCGGTCACCACCGCCACCCAGGCCGTGGTCGAGGACGGCGTGCAGGTCACGCTCACGGCGACCGACGAGACCGGCGGCTCGGGCGTCGCGTCGACCGAGTACCGGATCGACGAGGGCGAGTGGACCGACTACACGGCTCCGTTCGTGATCAGCGAGCCCGGCACCCACACGGTCGAGTTCCGCTCGACCGACCTCGCCGGCAACGAGGAGGCCGTCAAGAGCCTCGAGGTGGTCGTCGAGGCCGCCGACGAGGACGCGCCGAGCACCACCCTCACCTGGCAGCCCGCCACGGCTGACGGTGAACAGGGCTGGTACGTCACCGCTCCGAGCTTCGCGCTCGCCGCGGACGACGACGGCTCGGGCGTCGCGTCGACGGAGTACCGCATCAACGGCGGTGCCTGGACGACGTACGACGGCGCGGTGGAGGTGCCCGACGGTGAGCACACCATCGAGTACCGCTCGACCGACGAGGCCGGCAACGTCGAGGACGTCCAGTCCTCGCAGGTGAAGGCCGACACGGTGACCCCGGCGACCGGGGCCACGCAGGAGAAGGCGCCGAACGGGGTGCGGGTGGTGCTCGACGCCACCGACGCCACCTCGGGTGTCGCGGGGACCGAGATCAAGGTCGACCAGGGTGCCTGGAAGGCCTACACCGCACCGGTCGTGGTGACCGGCGCCGGTGACCACACGGTCCGCTACCGCTCCACCGACGTCGCCGGCAACGTGGAGGAGGAGCAGTCCCTCACGTTCACCGTCGACGGACCGCCCGCCGACACGACCGCTCCGGTGACCACCGTGCGGACCGACCCGGGCTCGCCCGACGGCAGCGCCGGCTGGTTCACCACGGCTCCGAAGGTCACGCTCGCCGCGACCGACGCGGGCTCCGGCGTGGCACGCACCGAGTACCGCATCGGCAACGGCGCGTGGACGGCGTACACCGCTCCGTTCACGGTCACCGCGCAGGGCCGCCAGGTCCTCGAGGTGCGGTCGGTCGACCGGGCCGGCAACGTCGAGACGGCGCAGTCGAAGGACCTCGCGGTCGACACCGGCGAGCCGGAGGTCGCCATCTCCGGGATCCGGGCACGCACCTACCCGAGCCACAAGGCGACGGACGTGGCGTGGACGGCGACGGACGCGACGTCCGGGGTCCGGAGCGTGCGGGCGGTGCTCGACGGTGAGACCGTCGAGGCCGGCGCGTGGCAGATGTGGACGCTGTCCACGGGCCGCCACGTCCTCACGGTCACGGCCACGGACGGTGCCGGCAACACCAGCTCGCGCACGGTGGTCTTCACCGTCCGGGCGACCGGCAAGTCGCTGAAGAAGGTCGTGAAGACCGTGGCGTCCGACGGCGAGATCGGTCCCAAGCTCGCCAACAAGCTGCTGCAGGCCGACAAGGACGCCCGCAAGGCCGAGAGGTCGGGCAACCGGAAGGCAGCGAAGAAGGAGCTGAAGGCGCTGCGCAAGCTGGTCCGCACCAAGGTCGACGGGGAGCTCCGCGCGGCCCTGCTCGCCCAGGTGAAGGAGCGCCTGGCCAAGCGATGACGTCGCAGGTCCGGCACTGAGACTGGCCGGGCCCGGGGAGGGTGCCTCTTCCCCGGGCCCGGCTCTTCCATTTCCGGCCATGACTGCTTCGACACCCGCGTTGCGGCACACCCGCCGGGCCGCACTGTGGTGCCCGCCCACACGGTGGCGGCGGTCACACCCCCGCTAGGGTCTCGGGCATGGACAAAGTGGTCTCTTCCGCGGCCGAGGCGGTCGCCGACATCCCGGACGGCGCGACCCTCGCGGTCGGCGGGTTCGGCCTCTCCGGCATCCCCTCGGTGCTCATCGACGCGATCCTCGAGGCAGGCACGGCCGACCTCGAGGCGGTCTCCAACAACTGCGGCGTCGACGAGTGGGGCCTGGGCCGGCTGCTCTTCGCCAAGCGGATCCGGCGGATGATCTCCTCCTACGTCGGGGAGAACAAGGAGTTCGCCCGCCAGTACCTCTCCGGCGAGCTCGAGGTCGAGCTCACCCCGCAGGGCACGCTCGCCGAGCGGATGCGCGCCGGCGGCTCGGGCATCCCGGGCTTCTACACCGCGACCGGTGTCGGCACGCAGGTCGCCGAGGGCGGGCTGCCGTGGAAGTACGACGACGCGGGCAACGTCATCGTCTCGTCGCCGCCGAAGGAGACCAAGGTGTTCTCCACCGCGGAAGGTGACAGGGAGTACGTCCTGGAGGAGGCGATCGTCGCCGACTTCGGCCTGGTGCGGGCCTGGAAGGGCGACCGGCACGGCAACCTGATCTACCGGCAGTCCGCGCGCAACTTCAACCCGCTCGCCGCGATGTGCGGCCGGGTGACGATCGCGGAGGTCGAGGAGCTCGTCGAGCCCGGCGAGCTCGACCCGAACGACATCCACACCCCCGGTGTCTACGTGCAGCGGGTCGTTCAGCTGACGCCGGAGCAGGCGGCGGACAAGAAGATCGAGAGGGTCACCACCCGACCTCGTCCTGAGGGGCCAGACTCGTCTGCTGGTTCATCGGGGGACGCGTTGGTGGACGACGCGGCGACGCACGGACTGGGAGGCTGACATGAGCTGGACGCGTGAGGAGATGGCGGCCCGGGCCGCCTCGGAGCTGCAGGACGGCTCCTACGTGAACCTCGGGATCGGGCTGCCGACCCTGGTGCCCAACTACGTCGGCGACGACGTCGAGCTGGTGCTGCAGAGCGAGAACGGCATCCTCGGCGTGGGGGCGTACCCCTTCGAGGGCGAGGAGGACCCCGACCTGATCAACGCGGGCAAGGAGACGGTGACGCTGCGCAAGGGGGCGTCGTTCTTCGACTCCGCGCAGTCGTTCGGGATGATCCGCGGCGGCAAGATCGACGCGGCGATCCTCGGCGCCATGCAGGTGTCCGCGGTCGGCGACATCGCCAACTGGATGATCCCCGGCAAGATGGTCAAGGGCATGGGTGGCGCGATGGACCTGGTCCACGGTGCCAAGCGGGTGATCGTGCTGATGGAGCACACCGCCAAGGACGGGTCGCTGAAGATCCTCGACAAGTGCGACCTGCCCTACACCGGCAAGCGCGTCGTGCAGCGGATCATCACCGACCTCGCGGTCATCGACGTGATCGACCCGACGACCGGTGAGGTCGCCCCGTCCGGCACCCTCGGCGACCGGGCGCTCAAGCTCGTCGAGCTCGCCCCGGGTGTCACCGAGGACGAGGTGCGGGAGAAGACCCAGCCGCCGCTGGTCTGAGCCCGCCGGGTCACAGTTCCGCAACGACCGGACTTCTCAGGCTGCGCGGGGCGAATTCTTCAAGGGTCCTTCAGGCGCGCTTGGTTGAGTCCTCCTCGGCGGTGGCCCGGCGGAGAACCCCCGTAGGACGCTGGGTCACCGTCCCGTCAACCCGGCTACCCGGAGCACGCCCCGGTCCCCCCGGGGGCGCATCGACGCCTCGACCTCGTACGCTGCCGGAGACACCGGCCGCGGGGGGATGGAGGGAGAACGCACGTGCTGAGCCAGGAAGACACCGCAGGCGCCCGCAGAGCAGCGGACGATCATCGAGACGACTCCTCAGGGCAGGTCGTGGTGCCGGGGCAGCGTTCGCCCTCGGCCGCACGACTGCTGGAGATGACTGCCCGCGACACCGATCAGTGGCGCTCCGACGCCCGGGCCGAGGCGTCGGGGATCGTCGCCGCAGCCCAGGACGAGGCGGATGCGCTGGTGCGCTCGGCGCAGGGCGAGGCCACGAGCCTGGTCGAGGCGGCCCGACGCGAGGCCGCGCGGATGGTGGACGAGGCGCGAGCGACTGCCGACGGAGTGCAGGCGGAGTCGGAGAAGCAGCGCACGCACGGGGAGACAGAGGTCGCTCGTCTCCAGCAGGTGGCGGCAGACCACACGCAGCGCCTCCGTCGACACCTGAACGACATGCTGGACCGGCTCGACTCCGCTCCCGCCCAGGCGCAGCCCGGCAGGGGCGACGACTCCCAGCCCGGGTAGAGGTCTGGGCCGAGCGGGGACTGCCGCTCGAGCAGGAGCCCAGCAGGTGCTTGGGGAACGACCCGCAGGCTCGTCGGGCCGATCGACCTGCGTCTCGTTCCCCAGCGTCTCGACCGGAGTGGCCAGCAGCGTCGACCCGGGCTCCCGGGTGCGGGGCTCAGCCCTCGCCGCCGGCGTTCTGCGACCAGGCGGGGAGCTCCTGGAGCGCCCAGCCGTTGCCGTCGGGGTCGGCGAAGAAGACGAAGCGACCCCAGGCCAGCTCGTCGACCTCGCTGACCTCGACGCCGCGCGCGACGAGGTCGGCGTGGGTCGCGTCGGCGTCGGCGATCACGATCTGCATGTTGTCCAGCGACCCGGGCTCCATCTGCGTCAGCCCCTTTCCGATCGCGATCGAGCACGCCGACCCGGGCGGCGTCAGCTGGACGAACCGCACGTCGTCGCTCACCACCTGGTCGTGGTCGACGACGAAGCCGACCTTCTCGTAGAACTCCTTGGCCCGGTCGACGTCGGTCACGGGCACCATCACCAGCTCCAGCTTCATGTCCATGACCCGAGGCTAGGACTCCTTCAGGCCAGCCGCTGACCGCTTTTCGCGCGGACACCTGAGGACGCTGCGGTCGTGAACGGCCCCCATTCCCGTCCACCACGTCCTCAGGTATCGCCATGTGGGCGTGGGAGGGCGGGGAGCACCGCCGCGTGTGCTATCTCTAGTAACCCAGTAGAGATTGCGTAGAAAGGCGGACGATGGAGTTCCTCTGGTACATCCCCAACCAGGTGACGGCGGGGCACCGGCTCGACGACACGGTCGCGGGGCACAACAGCCTGCCGCGCCTGACCGCGCTCGCTCGCCTGACCGAGGAGCACGGGTGGGGAGGGGCGCTGATCGGCACCGGCTGGAAGCGGCCGGACACCTTCACGGTCGCCACCGCCCTGGCGGCCGCCACGACGACGTTCAACCCGCTGATCGCGATCCGACCGGGCTACTGGACGCCGGCGCACTTCGCCTCGTCCGCCGCCACGCTCGACCAGCTGAGCGGCGGGCGGGTCAAGGTCAACGTCGTGAGCGGCCCCGACCACCAGCCGCAGTACGGCGACGACGAGGGCGACCAGGCGCAGCGCTATGCCCGGACGCGCGAGTTCATGCGGCTCGTGCGGCGCTACTGGACCGAGGACGACATCACCTTCGAGGGCGAGCACTACCGGGCCGAGGGTGCGACCCTCGAGCACAAGCCGGTGGCGCGCGAGGGGCGGCCACACCCGCAGCTCTACTTCGGCGGAGCCTCCGAGGCGGCCCAGCGCACCGCGGCCACCGAGGCGGACGTGCAGCTCTTCTGGGGCGAGCCGCTCGACGGCGTGGCGGCGCGCATCGACCACCTCCGGACGCTGAGCGCCGAGCTCGACCGCGACCTGCCGCCGCTCGAGTTCGGCCTCCGGATCACGACCCTCGTCCGCGAGACGACCGAGGAGGCCTGGGCCGACGCCGAGGCGAAGGTCGCCGCGATGGCCGAGGGCCAGCACGAGTGGGCCGTCGACCCCGGCCGCCGGGTGGCCGTCGGGCAGCAGCGGCTGCTCGACCTCGCCGAGAAGGGCGACGTGCTCGATGACTGCCTCTACACGGCACCCGGCCGCGTGGGTGGCGGCGGCGCCGGCACGACCTGGCTGGTCGGCTCGCCGGATGACGTGGCCAAGGCCCTGCGCCGCTACGCCGACCTCGGCGTCAGCCACTTCGTGCTCAGCGACACGCCGTACGAGAAGGAGATCGTGCGCGTCGGCGACTCGCTGCTGCCGCTCCTGCGCTGACCCCGCGCACGCGCCGACACCCGTCGGCGCGGGTGAACGGGAACTCCTGTCACCACAAAGTCGGCAAAGTCTATTCAGTTACATTACTTTTGAAGTCCGCTGTTCCGAGAAGGAGTACCACTGATGCCACGACGAGGGCGCACCCGCACCCTGACCCGAGCGGCCCTGCTGGCCACCGCCGGCCTCCTGGCCCTGTCCGCCTGCGGCGGTGAGCAGGCCGGCCCGAAGCTGGAGCTCTCGGCCGCCCTGCCCGACTCGCCGTCCGACGGCACCGTGCTCCGCGTGGGCGACCCGGCCACGCAGGTGGCCCTCGAGACGTCCGGGCTGATCGACGACCTGGACATCGACGTCGAGTGGGCCAACATCACCGGCGGCCCCAAGACGCTGGAGGCCTTCCGCGCCGACGCGATCGACATCGGGTCGGTCGCCGACATCCCGCCGCTCTTCGCGCACTGGACCGGCACCGACGTCCGCATCGTCGCCGCCCGCGAGACGGTCGACCCKATGGAGCACCCGACCTACGAGCTCGGCGTCGCGCCCGGCGTCGACGTGAAGAGCATCGAGGACCTCGAGGGCAAGAAGATCGCCTACAGCCCCGGCCAGGCGCAGGGCGCCCTGGTGCTCAACGTGCTCCGCGAGGCGGGCCTGACCCAGGACGACGTCGAGTTCGTCGAGATGCAGAGCGTTGACGACGCCTTCTCCGTGGCCCTCGCCAGCAAGCAGGTCGACGTCGCGCCGCTCGGCCAGACCCTGGTCAAGACCTACCTCGCCAAGTACGAGCAGGACGGTGCCACGACCATCGCCCCCGGAGTGCGCGACGACGCGTGGACCCTCTACACGCCGACCACCGTGCTCGAGGACGCCGACAAGGCGGCCGCGATCAAGGAGTACGTCGCCGCGTGGGCCAAGGCCCAGCAGTGGATCTCCGACAACCCGGACGAGTTCGCCGAGGCCTACTACGTCGACCACGAGGGCCTGTCGCCCGAGGACGCGCAGTACGTCGTCGACGCGCTGGGCCAGTTCACCGTGCCGACCAGCTGGGACGAGTTCATCGCCCGCCACCAGCAGACCGTGGACACGCTGGTCGAGGCCCAGGACCAGGAGCCGCTGGACGTGGAGACCCTCTACGACCGCCGCTACGAGAAGGCGATCGCGGCGGCGGTGGACGGGTCATGACGACCCTCACCGGCAGCCCGTCCACGCCCACCCGGGCGCTGGCGGAGGCGGAGGACGTACGCCCCACCCGGCGCCGGCTCGGCCCCGGGGAGCCGATCCGCTTCGGCGGCCTCATCGGGATCGGCGTGCTGCTCGCCGCCTGGGTGGTGGGCTCCGCCACAGGGGTGCTCGACCCGCGCACGCTCACCGAGCCGTGGACGGTGCTCCAGACCGCGGGCATGCTGATCGAGACCGGCCGCCTCCAGGAGAGCCTGGTGACGTCGGGCATCCGCGCGGCCCTGGGCCTCGGCCTCGGCGTCGTCGCCGGCACGATCCTCGCGCTGATCTCCGGCCTGTCCCGCGTCGGTGAGTCCCTCATCGACGGGCCCATCCAGGTGAAGCGCTCCATCCCGACGCTCGCGCTCATCCCGCTGCTGATCCTGTGGCTCGGCATCGGCGAGCCGATGAAGGTGATCACCATCGCGCTGGCCGTCTTCGTGCCGATCTACATCCACACCCACAACGGCCTGCGCACCATCGAGGGCAGGTACGCCGAGCTCGCCGAGACGCTCGGCGTGTCTCGCAGCGAGTTCGTGCGCCACGTCGTCCTCCCCGGTGCGATGCCCGGCTTCCTGCTGGGCCTCCGCTTCGCGGTGACCTCGTCGTTGCTCGCGCTGGTCGTGGTCGAGGTCATCAACGCCACGAGCGGGATCGGCCACATGATCACGCTGGCGTCCAACTACGGGCAGACCGACATCATCGTCGTCGGCCTGGTCGTCTACGCGCTGCTCGGCGTCACCGCCGACGCGGTCGTCCGACTGATCGAGAGGAAGGCACTGTCATGGCGTCGTACGCTGGCGAGCTGAGCACCCAGGTAGCACCCGCGGTGCGGGTGAAGTCCCTCCACCGCAGCTTCAACGAGGCAGGTGGCGTGCTCAACGGCCTCGACCTCGACATCGCGCCCGGTGAGTTCGTGGCCCTGCTCGGGCGCAGCGGCTCGGGCAAGAGCACCCTGCTCCGGTCCCTCGCGGGCCTGGACCGCGGCGTCGCCGGCACCGGTGTCATCGAGGTCCCCGAGAAGGTGTCGGTCGTCTTCCAGGATTCCCGGCTGCTGCCGTGGAAGCGCGTCCTCGACAACGTGACGCTCGGCCTGCGCGCCGGCGACGCGTCGGACCGCGGTCGCCAGGCGCTCGCCGAGGTCGGCCTCGCCGGCCGCGAGAAGGCCTGGCCCCACGAGCTCTCGGGTGGTGAGCAGCAGCGCGCGTCGCTGGCCCGCTCGCTGGTCCGCGACCCGCAGCTGCTGCTGGCCGACGAGCCGTTCGGCGCCCTCGACGCTCTCACCCGGATCCGCATGCACACGCTGCTGCGCAAGCTGTGCGAGGTGCACCAGCCGGCCGTGCTGCTGGTCACCCACGACGTCGACGAGGCGATCGTGCTGGCCGACCGCGTCATCGTGCTCGACGGAGGCGTCGTACGCCACGACGCGCGCGTCGAGCTCGACGGCCGGCGCTCGCAGGCCGACCCGGCGTTCGCCCGGCTGCGGGCGCGGCTGCTCACGGAGCTCGGCGTCGAGGACGACCACGACGCCGCTCCGGCACGCCACCTCGACCGCCACCGCGACCCGGCGTCGGAGAGGGCGGCCTCGTGACCTCGGACAGGCAGCTGCACCTCAACCTGTTCATCTACCCCGACGGCCACCACGAGGCGGCCTGGCGGCACCCGGACAGCGAGACCGACCGGATCCTCGACATCTCCTACTACCAGGAGCTGGCCCAGCGGGCCGAGGCCGCGAAGTTCGACGCCGTCTTCTTCGCCGACGGTCCGTCGCTGGCCGAGAACATCCAGTACGCCGCCCGCTTCCGCCTCGAGCCGATCACCGTGATGACGGCGATCGTCGCGGCGACCGAGCGGATCGGCGTGATCGGCACGGCGTCCACGACCTACACCGAGCCGTACAACCTCGCCCGGCAGTTCGCGGCGCTCGACCACCTCAGCAAGGGCCGGGCCGGCTGGAACATCGTCACCACCGGCGCAGCCGACGCGGCGCTCAACTTCGGCCTCGACGCACACCCGCTGCACCGCGACCGCTACGAGCGGGCCGAGGAGTACGTCGACGTCATCACGAAGCTGTGGGACAGCTGGGAGGACGACGCGGTCGTCGCCGACCGGGAGAGCGGGATCTTCGCCGACCCCGACAAGATCCACCGCATCGAGCACGTAGGCAAGCACTTCCGGGTGGCCGGCCCGCTCAACGCGCCGCGGTCCCCGCAGGGCCGGCCGGTCTACGTGCAGGCCGGGTCGTCGGAGGACGGGCGTGCCTTCGCCGCCCGCTGGGCCGAGGCGATCTTCACCGCGCACCAGACGCTCGGGTCGGCGCAGGAGTTCTACGCCGACATCAAGCGCCGCGCGCAGGCGCAGGGCCGCGACCCGCGGGGCCTCAAGGTGCTCCCGGGCATCAGCCCGTTCATCGGCTCCACGGCGAAGGAGGCCGAGGACCTGCACCAGGAGTTCAACGACCTGACCCAGCCGGGGTACTCGCTCGCCCAGCTCAACCGGCTGACCGGCGTCGACCTGTCGGCGTACGACCTGGACGAGCCGTTCCCGCGCGAGGTGATCGACACCGACGAGGAGCGCAGCGAGGGCAGCCGCTTCCAGCTCGTGCTCGACATCGTCGAGCGCGAGAACCCCACGCTCCGCCAGCTGTGCCACCGGCTCGCCGGTGCGCGCGGCCACCGGGTCGTCACCGGCACGCCCGACCAGGTCGCCGACACGATCCAGGAGTGGGCCGAGTCCGGCGCCGCCGACGGCTTCAACGTGATGCCGCCGTGGCTGCCCGGAGGGATCGAGGTGTTCATCGAGGAGGTCGTGCCGATCCTGCGCCGACGCGGGTTGTTCCGCACGGAGTACACAGGAACCACGCTGCGCGACCACCTCGGCCTCGAGCGCCCCGCCAGCCAGTACGCACCCAGTCTCGAGAAGGAGACAGCATGACTTTCGAGCACTACCGACCCCTGGGCCGCACCGGCGTCCAGGTCAGCCCGCTGACCCTCGGCGCGATGATGTTCGGCGCGTGGGGCAACCCCGACCACGACGAGTCGATCGCGATCATCCACCGCGCCCTCGACGCCGGCATCAACGTCATCGACACCGCTGACGTCTACGCCCGCGGCGAGTCCGAGGAGATCGTCGGCAAGGCGCTGCAGGCCCGCAAGGGCAGCCGCGACGACGTCTTCCTGGCCACCAAGTTCCACGGCAACATGCACGACGAGGACCCCAACCAGGCGGGCAACTCGCGGCGCTGGATCGTCCGCGAGGTCGAGCACTCGCTGCGCCGTCTGCAGGTCGACCACATCGACCTCTACCAGGTGCACCGCCCGCGGCCGGAGGTCGACATCGACGAGACGCTCGGCGCGCTGACCGACCTCGTCCGGCAGGGCAAGATCCGCTACCTCGGCACGTCGACGTTCCTGCCCTCGCAGGTCGTCGAGGCGCAGTGGGTCGCGGAGAAGCGGCAGCGGGAGCGCCCGGTCACCGAGCAGCCGCCGTACTCGATCCTCGCCCGCGAGGTGGAGCGCGACATCCTGCCGACGGCCGAGAAGTACGGCATCGGCGTGCTCCCGTGGAGCCCGCTGGCGGGTGGCTGGCTCTCGGGCCGCTACCGCCGCGGCGAGGACCCGGCCGTGTCGTCGAGCCGGCTGAAGCGCCAGCCGGCCCGGCACGACCCGGCGTCGCCGGAGAACAAGGTGAAGCTCGAGGCCGTGCACGCGCTGCAGGAGCTCGCCGACGAGGCGGGCCTGTCGCTGATCCACCTCGCGCTCGGCTTCGTGCTCGCCCACCCGGCGGTGTCCTCGGCGATCATCGGCCCCCGCACGCTCGAGCAGCTCGAGTCGCAGCTCGGGGTGGAGAAGGTCGTCCTCACCCCCGACGTGCTGGACCGGATCGACGAGATCGTGCCGCCCGGCACGACGCTCAACGAGGCTGACCGGGGTTACGCACCGCCGGCCCTCGTGGAGGCGGCGCTGCGGCGTCGGTGACGGCTCCGGGACCCGGCTCGCGTGGGGTGAGCCCGGGACCGGATGTGTCGGCGCGATCCCCGGATATCCGGGGAAGTTCCCGCTTGTCGGCCGAAACTTCGGCCGACAAGCGGGAGGTTCGGCCGACAAGTGACGGCGCCGGGGGCGACCGAAGGGCGTGTGAGGCTTCTCTCGTGGGGGAACATCGACCGGCGCGCAGTGGCTGAGGGTGTCGTACAGTCCTCAACCACTCTGGAGGCACCACCTTCATGTCCCGTGCATTCGAGCCCCTCGCCGTCGGCCCCTGGAAGCTCCCGCAGCGCTTCGTGATGGCCCCGCTGACCCGCAACCGGGCGGGTGACGGCAACGCCCCGACCGACCTCAACGCGGAGTACTACGCGCAGCGCGCCGGAGCCGGCCTGATCGTCACGGAGGGCACCGCCCCCAGCCACGTCGGCCAGGGATACCTCGACGTGCCCGGGCTCTACACCGACGAGCAGGTCGCCGGCTGGCGGCTGGTCGCCGACGCCGTGCACGCCCGCGACGGCGTGGTCGTCGCCCAGCTCATGCACGTCGGTCGCATCGCCCACGCGGACAACAAGGGCGGCGTGGAGACGATCGCCCCCAGCGCCGTGCAGGCCCCCGGCGAGATGGTCACCGCCGACGGCACCAAGCCGCACGACGTGCCCCGCGCGCCGTCGACCGACGAGATCGCCGGCCTGGTCGCCGACTTCGTGACCGCGGCCCGCAACGCGGTCGCGGCCGGCCTCGACGGTGTCGAGGTCCACGCGGCCAACGGCTACCTGCTGCACCAGTTCCTCGACCCGACGGTGAACCTGCGTGACGACGTCTACGGCGGTTCGCCGGAGAACCGTGCCCGCTTCGTCATCGAGGTCGTGAGCGCGGTCGCCGAGGCGATCGGCGCCGAGCGGGTCGGCCTGCGGCTGAGCCCGGCCCACCAGTTCAACGGTATCGGCGAGGAGCTCGGCCCCGACCTCACCGCCACCTACCGGGCCGTGGTCGACGCCGCCGCGCCGCTCGGCCTGGCCTACCTGAGCCTGCTGGCCAGCCCGCTGGAGCCGCTCGAGACGCTGGTGCGCGACCTGCGTGAGCGCTTCGACGGCGTCGTGCTCCTCAACGACGGCTTCGGTGACGTCACGACCCTCGACTCGGTCGAGAAGCTGCTCGAGACCGGCCTCGCCGACGCGGTCGTCGTCGGGCGTCCCTTCCTGGCCAACCCCGACCTCGCCGACCGGTGGCGTGCCGGTTCGGAGCTCAACGCGCCGAACCCCGACACGTTCTACGGCGGCGGTGCCGAGGGCTACACCGACTACCCCACCATCGAGCAGGCGTCCTGACCCGCTCCCGCTGACAGTCCGGCCGGCCCGTCCCCGTGGGGCCGGCCGGACTCATGCCGGCCGGGTCCGCGAGGCGGCGAGCACGCCGAGCACCGCGGCGACCGCGGCGAAGGTGAAGACGGTGAGGAACGGGTCGAGGTCCTGCCGCTCGGCCGCCGCGAACGCGGCACCGGCCACCGACAGCGCGAGGGCGGCGCCGAGGGAGTCGGCCACCGTGAGGGCGGAGGAGTTGAAGCCCCGGTCGCGGTCGGTCGACGCCTCGAGCATCGCCACCCCGGTGCGGGGGTAGGCAAAGCCCATCCCGGCACCGGCAAGGACGTACGCCGCCGCGGGCAGGACGGCTGACGGGTGGGCGCCGGCGTCGTGCGCCAGCACGCTCGCGGCGAGCGCCGTCAGGCCGGTGAGCACCAGGCTCGTGCCGACCACCATCGCGCGGGTGTGGGACACACGCGCGCCGAGCCGCGCCTGGACCTGGCTGGCGCTCGCCCACACCACGCCGACGCAGGTCAGCGCGATGCCGGCCCGGCCGGGGGAGAGCCCCCAGTGCTCCTGCAGCACGTAGACGATGTAGGCCTCGGCGCAGAAGAACGTCGCAGCGAGGAGCCCGCGGGTGGCCACCACGGACGGCAGTCCCCGGCGCAGGGTGCGGCTGCCGGGCGGGAGCAGGCGGCCGAGGGAGATCCAGACGCCCGCGAGGGCCGCCAGGGCACCGAGCGCCGCGATGCCGCGGGCCGACCCGACGAGCTCCAGCACGAGCACCGCCACCGCTCCGAGGGCCGCCCACCACAGCCGTGACACGGGCGTGTCCGTGCCCTCGGCGTGCACGGTGAGGCCGCGCAGCGCCGGGGCCAGCAGGGCGAGGGCGAGGGCGACGAGGCCCACCGCGCCGAGGAAGACCCAGCGCCAGCTCCACACGTCCGCGACCAGCGCCGCGAGCCCGGGCCCGAACAGGGCGGGCAGGACCCACGCCGCCGCGAAGGAGGCGAAGACCGCGGGCCGGAGCGCGGCCGGGAAGACCAGCCCGACGACGACGTACAACCCCACCGTGAGCGCCCCGCCGCCGAGGCCTTGCAGGACGCGGCCGACGAGCAGCACCTCCATCGACGGCGCCAGCCCGCACACGAGCAACCCGGCCGAGAAGAGCGCCATCGACGCCAGCAGCGGCACCACCGGTCCGGTGCGGTCGCTCCACATGCCCGCGGACACCATCCCGACCACACCGCTGGCGAGTGGCGCGGCGAAGGCGAGCGCGTAGAGGTCGAGCCCGTCGAGGTCGCGCGCGACCGTGGGCATCACGGTGGCGACGGCCATGGCCTCGAACGCGACGAAGGCGATCAGGCCGAACATCGCGACGGTCGTGGCGGCGTACGCCGGCGAGAGGATGCGCTCGCGGGGCTGGGTCGGGGTCGCGCTGGTCGTCACCGGCCCGACGGTAGGACCTCAGGTGCACCTGAGGTCAATCGGAATAACCAACCCGGTGCAGACGCTGGGTCGACAGTGACTGCTCCCTCCGTCGACCTGTCCGTGCTCGACCTCGTCCCGGTCCGCAGCGACCAGACCACCGGAGACGCCCTCGCCGCCTCGCGCAGCCTGGCGCAGGTCGCCGACGAGCTCGGCTACCGCCGCTACTGGGTGGCGGAGCACCACAACATGCCGGCCGTCGCCGCCACCAACCCGCCGGTCCTGATCGCCATGCTCGCGTCGGCGACCGAGCGCATCCGGGTCGGGTCGGGCGGAGTGATGCTGCCCAACCACGCCCCGCTCGTGGTGGCCGAGCAGTTCGCCCTCCTCGAGGCCGCCTACCCCGGTCGCATCGACCTCGGCATCGGCCGCGCGCCGGGCACCGACCCGCTGACCCGCTACGTCCTGCGCGGCGGGAGCGCGGAGTCCGCCGACGAGGCGGTCGCGAAGTTCCCCGACTACGTCGAGGACATCCGGACCCTGATGACGACCGAGGGCGTCGAGCTCCAGGTGGGGCCGCGCCGCCAGCCGCTGCGGGCCACCCCGTCGGCACGCACGATCGCCGACATGTGGCTGCTCGGGTCGTCGGACTACTCGGCGCGACTGGCCGCCGAGAAGGGCCTGCCCTACGTCTTCGCGCACCACTTCTCGGGAGAGGGGACCCGCGCCGCGCTCGACCTGTACCGCTCGTCCTACCGCCCGTCGCCGGAGTACCCCGAGCCGCGGACCTTCCTCACCGTCAACGCCGTCGTGGCCGAGACGGAGGAGGAGGCCCGGCGACGCGCGCTGCCCAACGTGCAGCAGATGATCGCGCTCCGCACCGGCGCCCCCCTCCACCCGCAGCGGCTCGTCGAGGAGGCCGAGGCCGCCGAGATGACCGCCGACCAGCGCGCCTTCGGTGACGCGATGGCGCAGCGCTGGATCGTCGGCTCGCCCGACCAGGCGCGGACCCGGATCGAGGAGCTCGCCGCCGAGCACGGCGTCGACGAGGTGATGGTGCACCCCGTGGCGGGCGCCGCGGCCGGGACGGACGTACGCACGTCACCCGCGCGCGAGGAGACGCTGCGCCTGCTCGCGGGCTGAGCGGGCAGTTCCTCGCGCACCACAGCGCCGACCGGGCAGTTCCTCGCGCACCAGATCTGCCATGCGCGAGCAAGTGCCCGGTCGGCGGCTTCAAGAGCGAGCAAGTGCCCGGTCGGCGGTTTCACGCGCCACGAAGTGCCCGGTCAGTGGCGTTCTTCGAGCCCGACCGCCTCGCGGAGGTCCTCCGCGGCCTCGCGGAGCCGGGGGTCGTCGGCGGCGCGTGAGTCCATCAGCGCAGCGAGCCCCTCGGCGATGACGTTGAGCTTCTCCTGCATGGCCTCGGTGTTGCGGCGGCCGGCGTTCTCCAGCAGGACGAGCAGCAGCAGCGACAGCACGGCGCCGAAGGTGTGGATCGCCAGCTCCCACTTGGTGGTGGTCTTCCACAGCGGGTAGCTCGCCGCCCAGATGACCAGCACCGCCACGACGACCGCGAAGAACGGCGCCCGGCTGATCACCTTCGTCGACAGCTCGACGAACCGCTCGAAGGGGTCCAGGCCGTCCTGCTTCTCCCGGCTCTTCGCCGCGTCGGTGCGCTCCATGACCGGAACCTAGTGCCGTTGACGCCTCGCCGTCCTCACCCCTGCCCGAGCCCGGCGTCCCGGGCGCGGATGATGACGTCGGCCCGGTCGGTGGCCTGCAGCTTGGCCAGGATGCTGGTGATGTTGTTGCGGATCGTCTTGGGCGAGAGGAACAGCGCCTGCGCGATCTGGCCGTTGGAACGGCCGGCCGCGATGAGGTCGAGCACCTCGGTCTCCCGCTCGGTGAGCTCCGGGAAGGGTCGTTCGGGCCGGCTGGCCGGGGCGAGCACCTCCGCGATGCGCGCGGCGAGCGAGGCACCGAAGACGACGCCGCCGCCGTGGACGGTCGACACCGCGCGGACGATCTCGTCCTGCTCCGCCCCCTTGCGGAGGTAGCCCCGCGCCCCGGCTCTCAGCGCGGACAGCACCGTGCCGTCGTCCTCGCCCATCGTCAGCACGAGCACCCCGACCTCGGGGTGCGCGGTCACGACCGCGCGGGTGGCGTCGATGCCGTTCATCACCGGCATCTGCACGTCCATGATGACGACGTCGGGGCGGTGCTCGTCGACGAGCGCGACGGCCTCGGCGCCGTCGGACGCACGGGCGACCACGTCGATCCCGGGCAGCGGGTCGAGCAGCGAGGCCAGGCCGTCGCGGAAGACCGGGTGGTCGTCGGCGATCAGCAACCGGATCGGCGGCGTCGTCGGCTCGGTCATCGGGGGCTCCTCACGGGTTCGGTCCGGCGCAGGCTCGACGTGGTGGTCGGCGGTCCGACGTCGCCCGCGGCGGTGCCGTACGGCAGGACCGCGCGGACGGTGGTGCCGCCGGACTCCGGGCACACCACCTCGCAGCGGCCGCCGAGCTCCTCCGCGCGCTCGCGCAACGACAGCAGGCCGACCCCGGCGGTGACGTCGGGACCGATGCCCCGGCCGTCGTCCGCGACGGTGACGGTCAGCCCGCCCGCGTCGCCCTCGAGGCGTACGTCGACGTGGTTCGCACCGGCGTGCTTCACCACGTTGGCGAGCGCCTCCGACACGATCCGGTAGGCCGCGACCTCCACGGCAGCCGGCAGACCCGTCGCGCCCTCGGCCGTGACGCCCACGTCGACCTCCGAGCGCACTCGGTCGGCCTGCTGCCGGACCGCGGCCTCCAGGCCGAGGTCGTCGAGCGCGGGCGGGCGCAGGTCGTGCACGAGGCGGCGTACGTCGTCGAGGGCGTCGCTCACCTCGGTGCGGGCCAGGGCGACGAGCTCGCGGGCGCGTGCGGGGTCGGTGTCGATGGCGTTGCCGGCGGCCTGCAGGCGCAGCGCGACCCCGCCGAGGACCGGGCCGAGGCCGTCGTGCAGGTCGCGGCGGATCCGACGGCGGTCGTCCTCGCGGCCGAGCACGAGCCGCTCGCGGCTGGCCTGCAGCTCGGTGGCGAGCAGGCGGGCGCGGATCGCCACCGCTGCCTGGCGCACGAGGTCGACCAGCAGGCCCTGGTCGCGCCGCGACAGCATCGAGCGGTAGCCCTGGACGGGCAGCACCAGTCGGCCGATGCGCTCGTCCTGGTAGGCGATGTCGATCTCCTGCACCTCGGCCGGCGGCGTGCCGTGCGAGGCGGAGAGAAGGCCGCCGTCGGGGGTGAGCACCTCGACCCGCACGTGCCGGACCTTGAAGGTGTCCGCCACCGCGGAGGCGAGGGCCGGCAGCTGCTCGTCGACGGTCCCGATGGTCTCGAGCCTGGCCGCCAGCGCGGACACCGCGCGGTAGCGGTCGTTGCGGCGGCCCAGCAGCAGGCGGTGGACGAGCCCGCCGAGCCAGCCGCGCAGCGGGCCGTAGACGACGACGGCCAGCACGAGCACGACGAGGGTGACGTCGCGCTGGTCGAGGCGGTCGCCGAGCAGCGCGGTGCCGGCGGCGAGCACGGCGAGGTCGATGCCGATGACGATCGCGGCCACGACGGCGGTGGTCAGGGTCCAGGCGACCAGGGCGTCGACGTCGCCGAGCCCCGGGCGCAGCAGGCCGACGGCGAGCGACGCCGCGAGGGTGATGACCGCGACGTCGAGCAGGACCGTGGTGAAGCCACCGCTGACGGACAGGGTCGCGCCGGCGAGGACGAGGAGCACGCACATGATCCCGGCCCACAGCAGCCAGCGGATCTGGGTCCGTTCACGCGGGTCGGCGTGCCGGTGGCGGACCCACAGGAGGGCGACCGCGACGGCGATGGATCCGAGGGTGAGCACCTGTCCGAGGTGCAGCAGCGTCTCTGCCACACCGTCGGTGACCGGGAGGTGGACGAGCTCGGTCGAGACGCCGGGCACGGGCGTGGTGTAGACGACGTCGTCCGGCGCGAGCACCAGCATCAGCGGCAGCGCGGAGGAGGCCACCAGCACCGTCGCGGAGACGGGGCGCCAGCGGCCACCCAGCAGCCGGCCGGTGGGGTAGAGCAGGAGCAGGGCCACCAGCCCGGACAGCAGCACGGCGCCGAACCGGGCCACGAACCAGAAGGCAGCGTCGGTGCCCACCGAGTCGTGCGCGTGACCGTGGGCGAGCCACCCCGACAGGGCGCCGTCGACCGACCACACGACGGCGACGGCACCGAGCACGAGCCCGACGCGGTCGCCCGGCCGCTCGCGCAGCACCCACGCCGCCGAGGCGGCGAGGACCAGCCCGGGCAGGGCCACTGGGAAGGCGAACCCGATGTCGGCCGCCGCCCGCTCGCCATCCGTGTTCGTCACGTCGAGCCAGACCGAACCGACCAGGCAGGCGAGCCCGATGACCAGCGGGACGTACGCCGCCAGCGAGGCGCGCGGCTGCGCGGGTGCGGCGGGCGGCGTACGGCTCACGCGAGCAGTATCACCGCGAACGTGTCCCGCCGTCCCGGGACCACGGTCCCCGTCGTGGGGGACCGGGCAAGGGGACCGGGGCCGGGACCTCGCTCCCTGACGGGCGGGTCGTCGGGCGGAGGAATCTTCCGGCATGCCGCAACCGCGGCGCCCCACCTCATCGAACAGGAGTCACGACCGTGACGATCCAGCACTCTCCCGCACCCGCCCGCTCGGACGTCGCCACCGTGGCCCCTGGCACCGCGACGAGCCCGACCCGCCCCTTCCTGCTGCACGGCAGGATGCTGACCGCCGGCGCCGTTGCCTGGTCGGCCTCGATCCTGGCCGTGGGCCAGGACCCGGGCGGCACGACCGGCCTGGTGGTCTTCGGACTCGGCTCCGGCCTGTTCCAGGTCGGCCTGCTCTTCCTGCTCCGCACGCTCTGGCGGACCCAGGCGCTCGGCGAGGGACGCGTCGCCCGAGGCGTGCTCCGCTTCGAGGCGTTCGCGGTCAGCATGGCCATGGCCTCGACGTTCGTCGATGCCGTCGGCGTCTCCGACCTCAGCCAGCCGGCCTGGCTCGCGCTCGACCTCTTCTGGCCGCTGTCGATGCTCGGCATGTTCCTCATCGGCATCCGCATCGCGGTCGCCGGCCGCTGGACGGGCCTGACCCGCTACTGGCCCGTCGTCGCCGAGAGCTGGGCCGTCGTGACCATCCCCGCGATGGGCATCTTCGGCGAGACGGCAGGCAAGTACGTCGGCGCGCTGCACCTGCTCGTCGGCTACGCCGTCCTCGGCGTGCTGGTCAGCCGCAAGCGCGGCTGACTGCCCCTCGGCCCTGGCCTGCTGCGTCATACGAACCCGCACCCATGGGTGCGGGTTCGTATGACGTCCGGGTCCGGAGATGGCCGCTCAGTCGAGCGCCAGCCCGGCCGCGGGCGTGACCCCGGCGGCACGACGGGCCGGCAGGACGCACGCGGCCAGGCCGGCGAGGGCGGCGACCGCGGCCACGGCCCCGACCTGCCACACCGGGACGGTGAACGCGGCGTCCTCGACGACAGCGGTCACCATCACCTGCACCCCGACCCAGGCGAAGACCAGCCCGATGGCGGTGCCCAGCATCGTCGCGACCGACGACAGGAGCAGCCCCTCCACCGCCATGGCTCGCCCGAGCTGGCGGCGGGTGAGCCCCATCGCGCGGAGCAGGGCGTTCTCCCGGCCACGCTCGAGCACGGACAGCCCGAGGGTGTTGGCGATGCCGACGAGCGCGATCACGATGGCGACGGCCAGCAGGCCGACGACCGACCCGGTCAGGATGTCGACCTGGAGGTAGACCCAGCTCCGGTTGCCGTGGCCGCCGTCGAGGTCGGCGCCGGCGGCCCCGGCCAGGGCCGCGAGGTCGCCGGACAGGTCCTCGGCGTCCGCGCCGTCGCTCGCCCGCGCCCACACGGCCATCGGCTGCGGGTCGCGGTCGAGGCTCGCCAGCGTGGCGGCCGAGACCAGGCCGGACCGGCCCCACCCACTGGCGGTCTCGACGTCCAGGGTGTGCTCGCGGCCGTCGACCGTGAGCGTCGCCTCGCCGTCGTCCCACACCTGCTCGGCGGTCCGCGCCGGCAGGTCCTCGACGACCTCGTACGGCAACAGCAGCACGCCGTCCTCCGGTGCGAGGTCGGCCCCACCGCGTACGACGCCGGGAGCCCGGCCTGCCCCCAGGAGCGCGACGTCGACCCGACCGATGGTCGCCGTGGTGCCGTCCAGCCCGACCGCCTCGGCGACACCCGGGGTGTCGGCCACCCGGTCGACGAGGGCGCCGTCCAGGGGCGCCTCGGCCGCCGTGATGGTGGCGTCGAGCGGGTAGGACCGGTCCATGTCCTTGTCGATCGCGGTCCGCGACGACGCCAGCCCGGTGAGGATGGCCGTGGTCAGGGTGACCCCGACGAGGAGCGACGCCGCGGTGGTCGCCGTACGACGCGGGTTGCGCACGGCGTTGCCGGTGGCGAGCCGCCGGACGGGGCCGGCTCCCGGGAGACCGCCGACCAGGCGGATCAGCCGCGGCACCAGCACCGGACCGAGGAGCAGCACGCCGACGAAGGACGCGATGCCACCGGCGAGCATCGCGGGCACCGAGCCCGCGGCGACCGCGAGGACGAGCAGCGCAGCTCCTGCCGAGACGCCCAGCGCGGCGAGCGCCAGACGCCAGCGACCGGCAGCCGAGCGGACGTCCACGCCGGTGTCGGGACGGAGCGCGGCCAGCGGCGCGACCCTGGTCGCCGAGCGCGTCGGCAGCCAGGCGGCGGCGAGGGTGACCAGCGTGCCGACGGCGAACGCCGCCCCGGTCCACACGGGGTCGAGCGCGGCCGGTCCCATGTCGGTGAACCAGCGCCGGACGAGCGCGACGAGCCCTGCCCCTGCGAGGGCGCCGACGGCGACGCCGAGGGCGGCGGCCACCACCCCGAGCGCGAGGGCCTCGAGGCGGATCGCGCGGCGCAGCTGGCGGCGGGTGACACCCACGCAGCGCAGCAGTGCGAAGTCGCGCATCCGCTGGGCGAAGAGGATGGCGAACGTGTTGGTGATGACCAGCACGCCCACGAAGAGGGCGATGACGACGAAGAGCAGCGCCATGATCGCGATGACGTCCACGCCGCGGGAGATCTCCGCCTGGCGCGCCGCCACCCAGTCGTCGGCCGTCTCGACGGTCGCGCTCCGGGCAACCTCAGCGGCCTGCGCCTCGGTGCCGCCCCACGCCACGGCGTCGACCCACAGGGTGTCCTCGAAGCGCCGCAGGTCGTCCCACGGCACGTAGAGCCCGGCTCCCATGGCCGCCGGGCTGTCCACGAGCCCGACCACCTCGACGTCGGTGGCCGCCGGCCCGCTCCCGATGCGGACGACGTCGCCGAGGGCGACGTCGTTGCTCTTCGCGCGGTTGACGTCGGCCAGGGCCTCGCCCGCCGCGGACGGGAAGCGGCCGTCCTCGAGGGCCTGCCACTGCAGGCGCGGGTCCAGGGAGGCCTCCGAGACGTCCACCGACTGCGCGAGCTGCACGCCGTCGCGGCTGACCGGCTCCATGGCGTAGCCCAGCGTGAGGGCGGGGAAGCCGCCCTCGGCGGCCGCGTCGACGAGGCGCTGGGCGTCGCGGGGTGCGTCCGGGCTGACGACCAGGTCCACGCCGCTGACGGGTGCCCCGGCGTCGGCGGTCAGTCCCGACCGGGTGGCCCCGGTGAGCATGCCGATCACGACGATGAAGGCGACGCCGATGACGACGGCCACCGACGCGGCGACGTACCTCCGGGTGTGGTGGCGCATCGACGCCACGAGCACGGTGCGCATCAGGCGGCCCGCCCGCGCAGTGCGGCGACGAGCTCGTCCTGGCCGGGGTCGGTGAGGTGGGCCGTGACGGCACCGTCGTGGATCACGACCACGTCGTCGGCGTACGCCGCCGCGTCGAGCTCGTGGGTCACCATGACGACGGTCATCCCGAGCTCGCGGACCGAGCGGCGCAGGTGGCCGAGCACCTCGGCGCTGGCCTCGCTGTCGAGGTTGCCGGTGGGCTCGTCGGCGAACACGATGTCGGGCTGGGTGACCAGCGCACGGGCGATCGCGACGCGCTGCTGCTGGCCGCCGGAGAGCTGGCTCGGCAGGTGGCCGAGCCGGTCGGCGAGGCCGAGCACGCCGACGACCTGGTCGTAGCGCTCCCGGTCGACCGGTCGGCCCGCGAGCTCGAGCGGGAGGACGATGTTCTGGCCGGCGGTGAGCATCGGCAGCAGGTTGAACGCCTGGAAGACGAAGCCGATGTGCTCGCGGCGGAAGATCGTCAGCGCGGTGTCGTCGAGGCCGGCGAGGTCGCGGCCGGCGACGGTGACCGAGCCGGAGGTGGCGGCGTCGAGCCCGGCCAGGCAGTGCATCAGGGTGGACTTGCCGGAGCCGCTCGGGCCCATGATGGCGGTGAAGCGCCCGGCGGGCAGGTCGAGGTCCACACCGCGCAGGGCGTGGACGACGTTGTCGCCGGCGCCGTAGGTGCGGGTGAGGCCGCGGGCGGAGGCGGCGGTGGTCGTCGTGGATCCGAGTGTCGTGGTCATGGGGACAACGCTCGTCGTTGGCGGCCTCCCGATCGTCAGCCTCCGGCACGGACTGGGCGTCCGTCCGCGGTCGCACGCCGCGGGTCGTCGTACGACCGGGGGAGGACGTCGGGTCGGTGGACTTGTCGGCCGACAAGCGGGAAGTTCCCCGGATATCCGGGGATCGCACCTCCCCGCCGTCAGGCAGTGACGAGGCCCGTCTCGTAGCCGAGCACGACGAGCTGGACGCGGTCGCGCGAGCCGGTCTTGGCCAGCACCCGCCCGACGTGGGTCTTCACGGTCGTCTCGGCGACGACGAGGTGCTGGGCGATCTCCGTGTTGGTCAGGCCGCGGGCGATGAGGGTGAGCACCTCGACCTCGCGCTCGGTCAGCGGCGCGAGCCGGTCGTCGTACGCCGTCGGCTCGGCGGGGTCGGGCAGGGCGGCGAAGTGGTCGAGCAGCCGTCGGGTGGTGCTGGGCGCGACGACGGCGTCGCCGGCCATCACCGCCCGGATCGCGCCGAGCAGGTCGGGCGGGGCGGCGTCCTTGAGGAGGAACGCCGAGGCGCCCGCGCGGATCGCGGCGAAGGCGTACTCGTCGAGGTCGAAGGTCGTCAGCACGATCACCCGGGGCGACCGGTCCTGCTCGAGCAGCCGACGTGTCGCCTCGACGCCGTCGACGCGCGGCATCCGCACGTCCATCAGCACGACGTCGGCGGCCGTGACCGCGAGCCGCTCGAGCGCCTCGCCGCCGTCGCCGGCTTCCCCGACGACCTCCATGTCGTCCTGGCTGTCGACGAGCATCCGGAAGCCGGCGCGCACCATCTGCTGGTCGTCGACGAGGAAGACCCGGATCGGTCCGGCGTGGTCCCCGGCTGCGTCCGTCTCGCTCACAGCGGCAGCCTCGCAGACACCGCGAACCCGCCACCCGGCGCGGGTCCGGCCTCCAGCGTCCCGCCGTGGACGGCCGCGCGCTCGCGCATCCCGACCAGTCCGAGCCCGCGACCTTCGGCGTGGGCGGCCGCGCCCCGCCCGTCGTCGCGCACGTCGATGGCCACGCCCCGGTCGACGGCGACGCGCACGTCCACCGTGGCGTCCGGCCCGGCGTGCTTGCGCACGTTGGTGAGGGCCTCCTGCACGATCCGGTAGGCCGCCAGCCCGACGCCGTCGGGCACGGCCGGTGCGGGCACCGGCAGGTCGGCCGCGACCCGCATGCCGGCGGCGCGGGCCTCGTCGACCAGGTGGCGTACGTCGTCCAGGCCGGGCTGCGGGGCCACGCCGGTGTCGCCCTCGCGGAGCAGCCCCAGCAGCCGCCGCATCTCGGTGAGCGCCTCGCGGCCGGTGGCGGAGATCGTCTCCAGGGTGCCCACGGCGACGTCGGGGTCCTTGGCGGCGGCGTACCTCGCGCCGTCGGCCTGGACGACGATCACCGACAACCCGTGGGCGACCACGTCGTGCATCTCGCGGGCGATCCGCGAGCGCTCGTCCCGCGCGGCCAGCTCCACCTCACGCTCGGCCATCCGCTCGGCCTGCTCGGCGCGGGCGACCAGCGAGGCGACGTACCTCTCGCGGGACTGGGCCGCCCAGCCGAGCGCCCACGCGGCGGTGACGACCGCGCCGATCGTGACGGTGTAGGGCGCGAGGTTGCCCGCGGAGAGGTCGCCGGCACCGAAGCCGAAGAGCCAGCGGGTGGCGGCGACCAGCGCACCGGCGTACCCGATGAGCAGCGCCGTCACGCCCTGCCAGCGCGGCGACCAGCGGGCGACGGAGTAGACCGCGACCGGGAAGGCGAGCTGCCCGATGGTGGGTTGGTCGAAGGCCGCCGCCTGGAGGGCGGACGCCGCCGCGACGGCGAGGAAGACCGGCCACGGGTGGCGCCGACGCCACAGCAGGGGCAGCACCTCGGCGACGGTGAAGAGGGTCGCGACCGGCTGGTCGGCCAGGGCGTGGCCCAGGCCGCCCACGACGAGGACGAACGCGACGATGAGCCGGTCGAGCCAACGTCGCCCGCGCGGCCCCAGGCGCCACGGGTGCTGGTCCCGTTGATCGCGCATGGTGCAGACGTTAGACGCCGCACCGCGCCGGCGGCGTCAGACCACGGGAGGACGCTGCGTCGCGCCGGTCGGGCCCGAGTAGGGTGCGATCCATGACCCAGTGGGAATACCAGGTGGCGCCGATTCCGCTCCACAACGAGGCCCTGATGCTCAATAACTTCGGCCAGGACGGCTGGGAGCTGGTGGCCATCCACACCAACGCGCAGGGCGGCCTCGTGGCGTTCCTCAAGCGCTCGAAGGCGGCCTGACATGGGTGCCGAGGCTCGCCTCGCCGAGCTGGGCATCACCGTCCCCGACGTCGTCCCGCCGGTCGCGGCCTACCAGCCGGCCGCGCGCACCGGCAACCTCGTCTTCACCGCCGGCCAGCTGCCCGCCCGCGACGGCGAGATGCTCGCGATCGGCAAGCTCGGCGCCGACGTCAGCGACGAGCAGGGCTACGAGTGCGCGCGCCAGTGCGCCCTCAACGCGCTCGCCGCGGTCAAGGCCGAGATCGGCTCGCTCGACGACGTGAAGCGCGTGGTCAAGGTGGTCGTGTTCGTCGCCTCGACGCCCGACTTCACGGGCCAGCCCAAGGTCGCCAACGGTGCGTCCGAGCTGCTCGGCGAGGTCTTCGGCGACGCCGGCAAGCACGCCCGCTCGGCCGTCGGCGTCTCCGTGCTCCCGCTCGACGTGCCCGTCGAGGTCGAGATCATCGTCGAGGTCTGAGTGGAGCGGTTGCCGCTTCCCGAGGCGCTCGTCGCCCAGGCGCGGTCGTACGCCGAGGGCGGCGCGACGCCCGCCGAGCCGCGCGACGCCGCGACCGTGGTGCTGCTGCGCCCCGGCGCCGCAGGCCCCGACCTCTACCTGCTGCGACGTCAGACGTCGATGGCCTTCGCCGGCGGCATGTGCGTCTTCCCGGGCGGCGGGGTCGATCCGCGCGACTTCGACGACGAGCTGGTCGACCGCGGGCTCTGGGCCGGCCCGTCGCCTGCGGAGTGGGCCTCGCGGCTGGGCTGCGAGGAGCCGAAGGCCCGCGCGCTGGTGTGTGCCGCCGTGCGGGAGACCTTCGAGGAGTCCGGCGTGCTGCTGGCCGGCGCTGGTCCCGACTCCGTCGTGGCCGACACCACCGGTGACGACTGGGAGGCCGACCGGGTCGCGCTGGAGTCGCGCGAGGTCTCGCTGACCGCCTTCCTGGAGAAGCGCTCGCTCGTGCTCCGCACCGACCTCCTCGGCGTCTGGTCGGGCTGGCTCACCCCGGTCTTCGAGCCGCGGCGCTACCGCACCTGGTTCTTCGTGGCCCGGCTGCCCGAGGGGCAGGTGACCCGCGACGTGTCGAGCGAGTCGTCGTCGGTCATGTGGGCCGGCGCCATGGACGCGGTCGAGCAGGTCGAGCGGCAGGAGATGCTGATGATGCCCCCGACGTGGCTGACGTGCCTCGACGTCGCGCAGCACGCCGATCCCGACGCCGTGCTGGCCGAGGCGCGGACCCGCCGGGTCGAGATGTACACGCCCGAGGTGGTCCCCGCCGGCGAGGGGTTCATCCTCTCCACCCCGCCGTTCTACGCGGCCCTGATGGCCTCGCGATGACCGACCCGGCGACCGGTCAGGGCTGGACCGGCGGGAGCTTCGGCGACACCGGCACCTGCGTGCTCGCCCCCAACGCCGGCGTGATGACCCTCGACGGCACCAACACGTGGGTGCTCCGCGACCCCGACTCGTCGCGCTCGGTCGTCGTCGACCCCGGCCCGTCGATCGGCGCGCACCTCGACGCGATCGACGCGGCCGCCGGCGATGTCGCCGTGGTGCTGCTGACCCACCACCACGCCGACCACAGCGAGGCGGCCCGGGAGTACGCCGAGCGGCACGGGTGCGGCGTACGTGCTCTGGACCCGGCCTACCGTCTGGGTTCTGAGGGCCTCGGCGAGGGCGACGTGGTCGCCGTCGGCGGGCTTGAGGTGCACGTGGTCGCGACACCCGGCCACACGTCGGACTCGCTGTCCTTCGTCGTGCCGCAGGACCGGGCCGTCCTGACCGGCGACACGGTGCTGGGCCGCGGCACGACCGTCGTCGCGCACCCGGACGGCCAGCTCGGGGCCTACCTCTCCTCGCTCCAGCGGCTCCACGCGCTCTGCGGGGAGCAGGGGATCACCACGGTGTGGCCCGGTCACGGCCCGGTCATCGACGACGCGCTCGGCGCCCTCGACTTCTACCTCGCCCACCGCCAGCAGCGGCTCGAGCAGGTGCGCTCCGCCCTGCGCGACCTGCACGCGGCCGAGCGGGAGGGCGGGACGTTCCCGCACGAGACCCTGCCCCGCGCGATCGTCGAGGTCGTCTACGCCGACGTCGACCCGGTGCTGTGGGGCGCTGCCGAGCTGTCGGTGCGCGCCCAGCTGGCGTACCTCACTGAGGACTGAAATCCTCTTGCGCGCTCGCTCCGCGCGCGCTGAAGTGGTCGCATGGCAAACCCTCACCAGGCTGTCGTGGTCCTCTCCCGCGCGATCGACCAGGCCGGCGACGTGCTCGCCTCGATCCACCCCGACGAGTGGGACAGGCCGACCCCGTGTGGCGACTGGTCCGTGCGCCAGCTCGCCGCGCACCTCGCGGTCGCTCCCGAGCACTTCCTCCAGCAGGCTCGCGGCGAGGAGGTCGACTGGGTCTCCGAGCCGGAGGTGGCCGACGGCCTCTGGGCCGGCCACTTCCGCAGCCACGGGGACGACCTCCTGCACCACTGGCACGACCAGCCCGACGACCAGGCGGCGCAGGCCGACTGGCAGAGCGCCGAGCTCGGCGTGCACACGTGGGACCTCGTGCGGGCCCTGGGCCGTTCGCAGCGCCTCGACGACGAGGTCGCCGAGCGCGGGCTGGCCTTCATGCAGCAGGGGCTGACCGCCGACAACCGCGGCGAGGCCTTCGGGCCAGCGGTCGACGTCCCCGACGACGCCCCGGCCTACGACCGGCTGGCGGCGTTCGCCGGTCGCGACCCGCGCGCCTGAGCCGTCGTACGGACCGAACGAGCGCTTCCAGCGGCGGGCGCCACGTGGGGCCGGGCCGACCACGTCCGTTGGGTCCGTACGACGGTTACAGCAGGCGCCGCCAGAGCCACCGGATCGCGAGCAGCACAGCGATGGCCGCTGCCACCCCGAGGCCGATCATCCACGAGACGTCGCGCTCGGCCGGCGCCGGGAAGTCGTGGGTCAGCTCCTGCGACGAGGTGCCGTCGAGGTCGGGGACGAGGTCGACGGCGAGGCTGAGGGTGGTGGCGGGCCCGGCCTCCACCACCCCGACCCGGCGGCGCCAGGTGCTGGTGTCGTCCACCTCCGGCGTCGTCACTACCAGCTCGCCACTGTCGGCGCCGTCGCCGCCGCGGGCCTCCTGCACGAAGAGGACCTGCAGTCGCTCGTCCATCCAGCCGAGCGGCCGCACGACGGCGGAGTCGAAGGTGCCGTCCGGGAACGGGTGCGTGAGCACCGCGCCGTCGGAGAGGCGCAGGGTGGAGGACGCGTCGGACGGGCCCGAGCGCAGGGCGACGAAGCGGGCGTCGGGGGAGTAGAGGCCAGGGCCGACGCCGGTCGCCCTGGTGATGAGCTCCGGCTCACCCACGGCCAGCCGGTAGAGCCCTCCGTACGCCCGACCGAGGACGACGTCCGCGGCGTTGCCGATCGCCAGGCTCGTGACGTTGCCCTCGACGCGCTTCCTCAGGTCCAGGTCAGCCCCGGGCACCGGCAGGCGTCCGACGTATGCGCCGCCGTCGGCGTCGCCCAGCCAGCCCAGCCACTCCGAGTCGGGCGACCACGTGAGCTCGCGGAGGGCGAGGTCGCCCGCCGGGTGCACCTCGTCGCTCCGCTGCCGACCGGTCGTCAGCTCCAGCACGCCGATCGTGGCCCTACCGTCGCCGGTCTGCTGCCACGCGAGGTTCATCCCGTCCGGCGAGAGGGCCAACGCCTGGCCGTCCTCGCTCCAGCCCGGGAGGTCGAGCCGGTGCGCCACCCCGTCGGCCGCCGTGACCACCACGGGGACCCGCTGCGAGGGCGAGATGAAGGCCGCCGCCCCGCGCCCGACCGCGAGGTCGGTCGTGGGCTCGAGGTCGGCCGGGATGTCCTCGATCCGGCGCGGGATCGCGCCGCCCTCGACCACCTCACCCGACGCCGTGCGTGCCTCGCGGTCCGGCTGGAGGGCGACCGCGCCGGCGCCTGCCACGACGGCGACGACGGCGGCCGCGGCCACCCCGGCGGCGACACGCGTACGGCGACGGGCGCGACGACCGCGGTCCCACGCAGACGGTTCGGGGGAGAAGGTCTGGGTGCGGGCGAGGGCGTCGAGCTCCTCGCGCAGGTCGGTGCTCATGCGTCTGCTCCCACCAGGTCGGCGAGCTCGGGGGCCAGGACGCGCAGGCGTTGGAGGGCCTGGCGCGACATGGACTTGACCGCACCGCTGGAGATGCCCAGCTCGGCGGCCGTCCGGACCTCGGTGAGGTCCTCGAAGTAGCGCAGCACCAGCACGGTCCGCTGGCGCGGGGTGAGCCGGCGCAGGGCCTGCTCGAGGGTGAGCCGCACGGTCGGGTCGGTCGCCGGCACCGGGGCGTCGTACGACTGCAGCGGCGTCTCGGCGAGCTTGCGGCGCCGCCACCAGGAGATGTTCTGGTGGTACATCGTGCGGCGCACGTAGGCCTCCGGCGAGGTCTCGATGCGTTCCCAGTGCCTGGCCGCCTGCACGAGCGCGGCCTGCACCAGGTCCTCGGCGAGGTGGTGGTCGCCCGTGAGGAGGTACGCCGTCCGCGCGAGGGCAGGGCCACGCGCGTGGACGAACTCGTCGAACCCGGATCGATCGGTCATCTGCCACCCCCTTCACACGTCAGACGCACGGATGCGCCGCGGCGGGGGTCAGCCGAGCGGGATCATTTCAGCGAGCGCGGCGGGAGAGGCGCTCGAGGTCCATGATCACCACGGAGCGGGGCTCCAGGCGCAGCCAGCCGCGCGAGGCGAAGTCGGCGAGCGCCTTGTTGACCGTCTCGCGGGAGGCGCCGACCAGCTGGGCGAGCTCCTCCTGGGTGAGGTCGTGGTGGACGTGGACGCCGTCGTCGGCGGTGCGGCCGAAGCGGTCGGCGAGGTCGAGCAGCGCCTTGGCGACCCGGCCGGGCACGTCGGAGAAGACGAGGTCGGCGACGACGTCGTTGGACTTGCGCAGGCGACCGGCGAGCTGCGAGAGCAGGCCGCGGGCGACCATCGGGCGGCCGTCGAGCCACTTGAGGAGGTCGTCGTGCGACAGCGACGCGAAGGTGGCGTCGGTCACCGCAGTGACGGTGGCCGAGCGCGGGCCGGGGTCGAAGAGGGAGAGCTCGCCGAACATCTGGCCGGGGCCCATGATCGCGAGGAGGTTCTCGCGGCCGTCGGAGGACGACCGGCCGAGCTTCACCTTGCCCTCGGTGACGACGTAGAGCTTGTCGCCCGAGTCGCCCTCGTGGAAGAGCACGTCGCCACGACGGAGCTTGGTCTCGGCCATCGAACCGCCCAGCGCAGTCGCTGCCTCGTCGTCGAGCGAGCTGAACAGCGGTGCCTGCCGAAGCACGTCGTTGTCCACGTCATTCCTCCCGGTGGGGTGCGTCCCGACGGGTGCTGCTCGGGATCCGGGACGATCCTAGCCGTGGTCCGGCTCACAACGGACACTCCGTGCGGGTGAGCCGCCGTTTGCGCCGGCTTCGGTGGTGTCGGAGCCGGACCGTAGGCTGAGCGCGTGCCCGCCCCCGCCCGCAAGGTGACCCCGAAACCGAGCAAGCCCGCCAAGGCCGCCGCGGTCGAGATCCCCAAGCCCGACACGTCGCTGGTGCGCCGGGCGCGCAAGATCGACCGGATCCTCGCGGACACCTACCCCGACGCCCGCGCCGAGCTCGACTTCACCAATGCGTTCGAGTGCCTGGTCGTCACCGTGATCTCCGCGCAGACCACCGACCGCCGGGTCAACGCCGCCAGCCCCGCGCTGTTCGCGGCCTACCCGACCCCCGAGGCGATGGCGGCGGCCCCGCGCGAGCACATGGAGCAGCTCCTCGGCCCGCTGGGCTTCTTCCGCCAGAAGACCGACGCGCTGCTCAAGCTCAGCCAGGCGCTCGTCGACACCTTCGGCGGCGAGGTGCCCTCGCGCCTCGAGGAGCTCGTCACCCTGCCCGGCGTCGGGCGCAAGACCGCCAACGTCGTGCTCGGCAACGCCTTCGACAAGCCCGGCATCACCGTCGACACCCACTTCGGCCGGCTCGCGCGACGGTTCGGCTGGACCGAGGAGACCGACCCGGTCAAGGTCGAGCACGCCGTCGGCGCCCTCTTCCCCAAGCGCGACTGGACGATGCTGTCGCACCACCTCATCTGGCACGGCCGCCGCCGCTGCCACGCCAAGAAGCCTGCGTGCGGGGCCTGCCCGGTCGCCCGGCTGTGCCCGTCGTTCGGCGCAGGCCCGACCGACCCGATCGAGGCGGAGAAGCTGGTCACGACGCAGGGACCTGCATGAGGAAGCTCCTCCTGGCGCTGGCGCTCGTCCTGTGCGTCGCAGCGGGCGCCTTCGCCTGGTCGTCGATGAGCGACGGCGGACCCATCGCCGTACGCCCTCCCGATGTCGACGTCGACACCCCGGCGCTGCGCGAGACCAAGGCGCGCATCGGCATGGAGGACTGCACGCCCGGCACCGGTGAGCCGGTCGAGGGCGGGCTGCCCGACATGACCCTGCCCTGCCTCGGCGGCGGCCCCGACGTCGCGCTCTCCTCGCTCCGCGGTCCGATGCTGATCAACCTGTGGCAGGCGCGCTGCGAGCCCTGCCGGCTGGAGATGCCGGCGCTGGAGAAGTTCCACCAGCAGTACGGCGACCGGGTCCGGCTCGTCGGCATCGACTTCAACGACGTCCACCCCGACGGCGCGCTCGCGCTGGCCGAGGAGACCGGGGCGACCTACCCCTCGATCGCCGACCCGGGCGGCGACCTGATGGTCGAGGACGCCTTCGCGATCGCCCGCCGCGGGCTGCCGGCGTTCGTCTTCGTCGACGAGACGGGCAAGGTCGTCGGCCAGGACTCCGGCGGCGTGGAGTCGGTCGACGAGGTCCGCGAGCTGGTCGTCGAGCACCTCGGGATGGACCTGTGATCACCCCACGACGTTCTTCTCCGCCGCTGCGCTCCCCCGAACAACGCCGCGGGGACCCCGAGTGAACACCTCCCTGCCGGGCTGGCTGACGCCCGTGGTCGAGGCCGCCGCCTCCATCACCGTCCACGAGCTGACCCGCTTCATGCCGCCCGAGGACAGCGACCCCCGACGCGGCGCCGTGCTCATGGTCTTCGCCGACCGCGACGGCGACCCGGCCGGCCCCGACGACCTCGCGCACCGCGGCGAGCTCCTGCTCACCGAGCGCAACCACCACATGCGCTCCCACCCCGGCCAGGTGTCGTTCCCGGGCGGCTCGCTCGACGACGGGGAGACCCCGGTCGAGGCCGCGCTGCGCGAGGCCCACGAGGAGATCGGGCTCGTGCCGGCCGAGGTCGAGGTCTTCGGCGAGCTGCCCGAGCTGTGGCTGCCGCCCAGCAACTTCGCGGTGACGCCGATCCTGGGCTACTGGCGCGACCGGGGCGAGGTGCGCATCGAGAGCCCCGAGGAGGTCCACGAGATCCACCACGTCGCGATCGCCGACCTGCTCGACCCCGACAACCGCATCACCGTCCGCCACCCGAGCGGCTGGCTCGGTCCCGGCTTCCTCATCGGTCCCCGGCGCGACGTGATCCTGTGGGGGTTCACCGCCGGCATCATCGCCCGGTTGTTCACCTATCTCGGATGGGCACAGGACTGGGACAGGGCGCGGGTGCGTGATCTGCCCGACCACATGCTGCAGGGTGTCCCCAGAGGCACCGACCTCGCCCCCAACACCCCCCAGAACACCCGGCTCGAGGAGTAGCTCGCGATGAACGTCCTCGACTGGTGCCTCCTGGCGCTCGTGGGGATCTATGCCCTCTCGGGCTACTGGCAGGGATTCATCACCGGCGCCAGCGCCACCGCCGGTCTGCTGCTCGGCGGCCTGGCCGGCATCTGGGTCGCGCCCCTCGCGCTGGGTGACGCCGCCCCGTCCCTGTGGGTCTCGCTCGGCGCGCTCTTCATCGTGATCATCTCCGCCTCGCTCGGGCAGGCGCTCTTCCAGTACGTCGGCGCACGGCTGCGCGACCGCATCACCTGGCAGCCGATCCGGGCCGTCGACGCCATCGGCGGCTCGGTCCTCAGCGCCGTCGCCGTCCTGCTCGTCGCGTGGGCGCTCGGCGTCGCGGTCTCCGGCACCCGCATCGGCGCGGTCACGCCCCTGGTCCGTGACTCGACGATCCTGGCCAAGGTCGACCAGACGCTGCCCGCCGACTCCGACAAGGTGCTGCAGACGTTCAACAACGTCGTCGGCACGACGTTCTTCCCGCGCTACCTCGAGCCGTTCGCGCCCGAGCGGATCGTCGCGGTCCGGCCCGGCGACCCGCGCATGCTGACCGATCCCGACGTGATCGCCGCCGAGGCCAGCGTGGTCAAGGTCCGCGGCACCAACGGCTGCGGCGGCGGCGTCGAGGGCACCGGCTTCTTCTACGCGCCCGGCCGCCTGATGACCAACGCGCACGTCGTCGCGGGCGTCACCCGGCCCGAGGTGGAGGTCGGCGGCACCTCGGTCACGGCGTCGGTCGTGCTCTACGACCCCGCCCTCGACATCGCCGTCCTGTCGCTGCCCGACACCGAATCGCTCCCGCTCGCCTTCGACACCGAGGTCCAGCCCCGCGACCCGGTCGCCGTGCTGGGCTACCCCGAGGACGGTCCCTACGACGTCGAGTCCGGCCGCGTCCGCTCCGAGCAGCGGCTTCGCTCACCCGACATCTACGGCGAGGGCACCGTCATCCGCCAGGTCTTCTCCCTGCGCGGACTGATCCGGCCGGGGAACTCCGGCGGCCCGATCGTGACGTCGGCCGGCGACGTGGCCGGCATGGTCTTCGCCGCGTCGGTCAGCGACCCCGACACCGGCTACGCGCTCACCGCGGACCAGGTGACCGAGTCGGCGGCCGACGGCGTCACCGCGACGTCCCCGGTCGACACCGGCACCTGCGTGCGCTGAGCGTCGTACGCCGCGGCTCAGGCGTGGGTCAGGGACGACCCTTGAGCGCCTGCGGGATCTGCCGGCCCTGCTCGATCGCGCGCTCGGGAGCCTTGACCTTCTTGACCTGCCTGAGGCCGATGTACGCGAGCAGTGCGGCGATCAGGACGTAGACGAAGAAGACGACGAGGAACGCCCAGTGCAGGTCGAGGCCCTCGCCGTTCCAGTTGAGGAAGTAGGCGAACGCGACCGACAGCATGATGATCGCGAGCAGGGCGATGAACGCCGCTCCGGCGAAGAGGCCGACGCCGACACCGCCGTGCTTGACGCTGACCTTGAGCTCGCTCTTGGCGAGCTGGATCTCCTTGGAGACGAGCGAGGAGATGTCGCGCTGCGCGTCCATGACGAGCTTGCCGAGCGTCGGATCGGTGTCCTTGACCGGTTCGTTTGCCATGTGGTGCTGTCCTTCGGTGTACGCCGGGGGCTGAGTGCTGCGACCCTACCAACGGGCCTGTCTACACTGGGGTCTCAGGTGAGCCGGGAAGTCTGGTCGGCCCGTGGCGAGTCTGTCCGCGGTGATGCTGCTTCGACCACCCCCGGAAGGACCACACCTCGCGATGGCCACGCCTCCCGACCGCCCCCGCCTCGACGACCTCTGGAGGTCCGGGCCCGTCTACAGCGCCAGCGACAGGCCGCTGGCCCGGCTGGTCGCGCGGCCGGTGCGCGAGTTCCTGCGCGTGGAGGCGGCCGGCTCGATCCTCCTGCTGCTCGCGGCCGCGGCCGCCCTGATCTGGGCCAACAGCCCCTGGGCGTCGTCGTACGACGCGCTCTGGCACACCCACCTGACGCTCGACGTCGGTCCGCTGCACCTCGACGAGTCGCTCCAGCACTGGGTCAACGACGCCCTGATGGCGATCTTCTTCTTCGTCGTCGGCCTGGAGATCAAGTACGAGCTGGTCAACGGTGACCTGCGCGACCCGCGGACCGCGGCCCTGCCGATCATCGCGGCGGTCGGCGGGATGGTGGTGCCGGCCGGCATCTACCTCGCGCTCAACCCGCCGGGCGGCGACGGCAGCGCCGGCTGGGGCATCCCGATGGCGACCGACATCGCCTTCGCGGTCGGGGTGTTGGGCGTGCTGGGGCGGCGGATCCCGTCGGCGGCGCGGCTGTTCCTGCTGACGCTCGCGATCGTCGACGACATCGGCGCGATCCTGGTGATCGCGGTGTTCTACACCAGCGACCTCTCGCTGACCTGGCTCGCGATCGCCGTCGGTCTCCTCGGCCTGATGGTCGTGGCCCGCATGCTGCGGATCTGGAGCCTCGTGGTCTACGCGGTCCTCGGCGTGGGTGTGTGGTTCGCCCTGCTCGAGTCCGGGGTGCACGCGACCCTGGCCGGCGTCGCGATCGGCCTGCTCGCCCCGGCGACCCCGCTGCTCAAGGAGGAGGTTGCCCGCGACTTCGCCGCCCGGGCCCTGGAGGACCGCAACCTCGACGCCGACGAGCTCGCCCGGTTGCGGTTCCTGCTCCAGGAGTCGGTGTCCGTGGTCGAACGGCTCATCAGCGCCCTGCACCCGGTGTCGGCGTACGTCGTGCTCCCGATCTTCGCGCTCGCCAACGCGGGCGTCGAGCTGGGCGCGATCGGCAAGGTCTTCACCGAACCGGTGGGCGTCGGCATCATCCTGGGGCTGGTCCTCGGCAAGCCGATCGGCATCTACGCCACGTCCTTCCTGGCCGTACGCCTCGGCATCGCGAAGCTGCCCGAGGGCACCTCCTGGCCGATGGTGCTCGGCCTCGGTGCGGTCGCCGGCATCGGCTTCACGGTCTCGATCTTCATCGCCGGGCTGTCGTTCCCCGGCGCCGACCTGCTGACGGAGGAGGCGAAGATCGCGATCCTGCTGGCCTCGCTCATCGCCGCGGTCGTCGGGGTCACGCTCCTGCTCGCCGCGACGCGCGGCCGGTCGGCAGCCGACGTACCTGAGGACGCCGTGGACGGCTGAGAGGCCGGTTGCCGTACGCCACGTCCTCAGACATCGCCCGCTGCCGCTGTATCTAGGGACGTCCTGGTAGGCCGGAAGGCCGAAACACCTACCAGAACGTCCGTAGATATCCGGGCGGAGGGGGAGGGAGGACGTCAGTCCTCGGCGGGGGCGGAGGACTCCTTGGACTTGATCAGGTCCATCACGGTCGAGTCGGCGAGCGTGGTCACGTCGCCCACCTCGCGGTCCTCGGCGACGTCCTTGAGCAGGCGGCGCATGATCTTGCCGGAGCGGGTCTTGGGCAGCTCGGGCACGACCATGATCTGGCGCGGCTTGGCGATCGCCCCGATCTCCTTGGCGACGTGCTTGCGCAGCTCCTCGACGATGTCCTCGCCGCCGTCTCCGGCGGAGTCGCGCAGGATGACGAAGGCGCACACGGCCTGGCCGGTGGTCTCGTCCGCCGCCCCGACGACCGCCGCCTCGGCGACCTTCGGGTGCGACACGAGCGCCGACTCGATCTCGGTCGTCGACAGGCGGTGGCCCGACACGTTCATCACGTCGTCGACCCGGCCGAGGAGCCACACGTCGCCGTCCTCGTCGAGCTTGGCGCCGTCGCCGGCGAAGTAGAGCCCCGGCCAGCGCGACCAGTAGGTCTCCTTGAACCGCTCGTCGTCGCCCCAGAGCGTGCGGAGCATGGCCGGCCACGGCTCCTTGAGCACGAGGTAGCCGCCGTTGCCGTTGCCCACGGACGTGGCGTCGTCGTCGACCACGTCGGCCGAGATGCCGGGCAGTGCCTTCATCGCCGAGCCGGGCTTGCCGGCGGTGACGCCGGGCAGGGGGCTGATCATGATCTGGCCGGTCTCGGTCTGCCACCAGGTGTCGACGACGGGGCAGCGGTCGCCGCCGATGACCTCGCGGTACCAGACGTAGGCCTCCGGGTTGATCGGCTCACCGACGGACCCGAGCAGGCGCAGCGACGACATGTCGTAGCCGTCGGGGATCTCGCGGCCCTGCTTCATGAAGGTCCGGATCGCGGTCGGGGCGGTGTAGAAGATCGTCACCTTGTAGTCCTGCACGATCTGCCACCAGCGGCCCTTCTCGGGCGTGCCCTCGTACATCACCTGCGTCGCGCCGTTGGCGAGCGGTCCGTAGACCATGTAGGAGTGGCCGGTGACCCAGCCGACGTCGGCGGTGCACCAGTAGACGTCGGTCTCGGGCTTGAGGTCGAAGACCTCCCAGTGCGTGAACGACGTCCCGGTGAGGTAGCCGCCGGTGGTGTGCAGGATGCCCTTCGGCTTGCCGGTGGTGCCGGACGTGTACATGACGTAGAGCGGGTGCTCGGAGTCGTGCATCTCCGGCGCGTGGTCGGCCGACGCGTTGTCGACGGCCTCGTGCCACCACACGTCGCGAGAGTCGTCCCACGCGACGTCCTGGCCCGTCCGGCGTACGACGAGAACGTTGCGAACCAGGCCGCCGGTCTTCTCGACGGCCTCGTCGACGGCCGGCTTGAGCGCGCTCGCGGCTCCGCGGCGGTAGCCGCCGTCGGAGGTGATCACGATGTGGGCGTCGCAGTCGGTGATGCGCGAGGCGAGGGCGTCGGCGGAGAAGCCGCCGAACACGACCGTGTGCGGCGCGCCGAGGCGGGCGCAGGCGAGCATCGCGACGACGACCTCGGGGATCATCGGCATGTAGATCGCGACGCGGTCGCCCTTCTGCACGCCGAGCTCGGTCAGCGCGTTGGCGGCCCTGGACACCTCGTCCTTGAGCTGCGCGTAGGTGATGTCGCGGGTGTCGTCCTCCGGCTCGCCGACCCAGTGGAGCGCCACCTTGTCGCCGTTGCCGGCGTCGACGTGCCGGTCGACGCAGTTGACGGAGGCGTTGATGGTGCCGCCGACGAACCACCTGGCGAAGGGCGGGTCGGTCCAGTCGAGGACCTGGTCCCACTTCCGGCCCCAGTCCAGCCGTTCGGCGGCGTCGGCCCAGAACGCCTCGCGGTCGGCGTCGGCGCGGGCGTACGCCTCCTCCTTGACGTTGGCGTCGGCGGCCATCTCGGCCGGGGGCTCGAAGCGCCGGTCCTCGTGCATCAGGTTCGACAGGGTCTGCTCGGACAAGGCTCTCTCCTCGGGCGGGGCAGGTGCTGGGGCGGGTGCTGATCAGGGGTGGGGAACGAAGGAGGTGACCCCCTCGCCGAACCTACTCCGGCTCGGCGAGGGGGTCACCGGTGCTGCTGGCTCAGTGCTGGACGGCCTGCTCGGCGCCGGCGCCGGTGAGGGCGCGGACCTCGAGCTCGGTGTAGCGGTCCTCGGCGTCCGGCTCACGCTTGGAGATCGTGCCGATGTAGCCGAGCAGGAAGCCCAGCGGGATCGAGACGATGCCCGGGTTGTTGAGCGGGAAGACCGACCAGTCGGAGTCGGGGAACAGCGAGGTCGGGAGACCCGACACGACCGGCGAGAAGAACACCAGACCGACGGCCGACACGAGGCCGCCGTAGATGCTCCACACGGCGCCGCGCGTGTTGAAGCGCCGCCAGAACATGTTGAAGATGATCGCCGGCAGGTTCGCCGACGCCGCGACCGCGAACGCGAGCGCCACCAGGAACGCGATGTTGAGCCGCTGCGCCGGGATCGACAGCGCGATGGCCACCGCGCCGATGACGAACGCGGCGATCCGGGCGACCCGCACCTCGTCCTTCTCGGTGATGGGCTGGTCCTTCTTGATGACGCCCTTGTAGAGGTCGTGCGCCACCGAGGAGGAGCTGGCCAGCGTCAGGCCGGCGACCACGGCGAGGATGGTCGCGAAGGCCACCGCCGCGATGAGGGCCAGCAGGACCGCGCCGCCCGTGGAGCCTTCGCCGCCGCCGACGGCTTCGGCAAGCAGGGGTGACGCGAGGTTCTGGTTGCCGCCCTCGAGCGGGTCCACCTGGTCGCGGTCGAGCAGGGCCGCGGCACCGAAGCCCAGGACCAGCGTCATGAGGTAGAAGGCGCCGATCAGGCCGATGGCCCACAGCACCGACTTCCGCGCGTCCTTCGCGGTCGGCACGGTGTAGAAGCGGATCAGGATGTGCGGCAGGCCCGCGGTGCCGAGCACCAGGGCGAGGCCGAGGGACAGGAAGTCGATCTTCGACGTCAGGCTTGCGCCGTACTGGAGACCGGGCTGCAGGAACGCCTCGCCCTTCCCGGAGTTCTCGGCGGCCGCGCCGAGGAGGGAGGAGAGGTTGAAGTTGAACTCGACCAGCACCAGCACCACGATCAGTGCGGAGCCGATCATCAGCAGCACGGCCTTGACGATCTGGACGTACGTCGTGCCCTTCATGCCGCCGACCACGACGTAGAAGATCATCAGCGCACCGACGCCGATGATGGTGATGTTCTGGACCGCCTGGCTGTCCACGCCGAGGAGCAGCGCGACGAGGGTGCCCGCGCCGACCATCTGGGCGAGCAGGTAGAAGATCGACACCACGACCGTCGAGACCGACGCCGCTGTGCGGACGGGGCGCTGGCTCATCCGGAACGCCAGCTGGTCGGCCATCGTGTAGCGACCCGCGTTGCGGAGCATCTCCGCCACGAGCAGCAGTGCGACGAGCCACGCGACGAGGAAGCCGATGGAGTAGAGGAAGCCGTCGTAGCCGTAGACCGCGATGGCGCCGGAGATGCCGAGGAACGACGCCGCCGACATGTAGTCGCCGCCGATGGCGAGACCGTTCTGGAAGCCGGAGAACGACCGTCCGCCGGAGTAGAAGTCGGCGGCCGTCTTGGTCTGGCGGCTCGCCCAGAAGGTGATGCCGATCGTCAGCGCGACGACCGACAGGAACAGGAACGTGGTCAGGACCTGGGTGTCCATCAGGCGTCGTCTCCCTTGCGGTACTCCGCGTCGAGCTGGCGGGCCAGCGGGTCGAGCTTGGCGTTGGAGAAGCGGGCGTACATCCAGGCGAGGCCGAACGTCGTCACGAACTGGAGGAGGCCGAAGATCAGCGCCACGTTGATGTGGCCCCAGACCTGCGTCGACATGAAGTCGCCCGCCCAGCTGGAGCAGACGACGTACAGCAGGTACCAGGCCAGGAACGCGACCGTCGCCGGGAACACGAAGCCGCGGTAGCGGCGCCGCAGCTCGGCGAACTCGGGTGTCGCATGCAGCCGGTCGTAGATGGGGTCGTGGCGCGCGGCTTGCTGTTGGTCGGTCACGGATCGGGTCCTTCCGAGCGCGGGGGGCGGCCACGGGGTGTGACCGCCGTCACCGTGGCACCGGTCACTCGGCCCGCGGGAGGGGTGCGCGTCGAGGCGTCGGTCGATGGGCGTCGTCCGTCGCCCAGCGGTCGGTGTCGTACGACGAGCGGTCGGCGCGTCGGTCGGGTCAGGCGCTGAGCTCGGCCCAGGCGACCTTGCCGCCGGCCGTGGAGTCACAGCCCGTGCGGCGCGAGAGGACCGAGACGATGGCCATGCCGCGGCCGTCCTGGTCGCCCGGCTGGGCGCGGTGGTAGCGGGGCCAGGCCCGGGATCCGTCCTCCACCGACACCCGCACGACGTCGCCGGTCCGCACCAGCGAGGTCCGGAACGGCGAGCTGGCGTGGGTGACGGCGTTGGTCGCGAGCTCGGACGTGATGAGGACGGCATCGCTGACGAGGTGGTCGAGTCCCCACCCGGCGAGCGCGTCACGCACGAAGCCGCGGACCGAGCCGACCGCCGCGGGGACGGGCAGGTACACGCTGGAACGGACGGCGTCCCCGTCCGCTGTGGTCCCGCCGGAGCCGGGGAGCAGCCCGGCCAGGCTGACGTGGTCGTGGAGCCCGCACATCCGGGCGACGTCGCCGAGCTCGGCCTCGGCGAGGACCGACCCGGGATAGGCGCACAGCAACCGGACCGGATGCCGGGCGATCACGCTGTTCCACAGCGACTCGAGCTCGAGGGCGGCCGCCACCTCGCCGCGCTCCCAGAGCATGGCGACGATCTCCCCGAACGCGCTCACCCCGGGTCCGCCGGTCGGCACCACGGAGGCGACGAAGGTGGCGAACAGGTCGGGGTCGGGGCGCCCGTCCACCAGGAAGCGAGCCATCGACTCGTCGGCGTCGAGCGTGGTCAGGGCGCCGTCCCGGCGCAACCGATCGACGTCGACCGCGCGCGTGACGAGAAGGGCTTCCACCGCGTGGCGGTGCGCGGGGCGGCTGATGGTGACGACGGGGACGCCGTCGTCCAGCGACGTCGCCACGAAGTCGGCCACGCGTGCGACGAGCGAGGTCGCGTCCGCATAGGCCGCGACCTCGTGCTCTCGGTCGGTCATCGAGCAGAACCTCTCCCCAACACCGAGCCGAGCCCTCGGTCCCACGTCTGTACTTGTTCCCTCTGGGATTGTGCACCCTTCGACCGCGGGCGGGAAGGGACCAATGGTCCTGTGCCCGACGTGCGTCGACCCGGGGGTGTGAGGTCGTGAGGAGAAGTTGACGACTCCGCCACCGGAGCAGCAGGCCGGGTGACACACCGGGAGCCGACGCTCGTCGGCATGAGCACCCCCACGCCCCGTCGCACGCGTCGCTGGATCGAGGACTGGCGCCCGGAGGACGCCGACTTCTGGGAGGGAGGCGGCCGCGCGGTCGCCCGCCGCAACCTGGTGTGGTCGATCTTCGCCGAGCACGTCGGCTTCTCGGTCTGGCTGATCTGGAGCGTCTCGTCGGCGTTCCTGCTCGCGCAGGGCTTCGCGTTCACGCCTCAGCAGCTGTTCCTGCTCGTCGCGCTCCCCAACCTCGTCGGCTCGCTGCTGCGGCTGCCCTACACGTTCGCGGTGCCGAAGTTCGGCGGGCGCAACTGGACGATCGTCAGCGGCGCGATGCTGTTGGTGCCGACGCTGCTGTTCGCGTACGCCGTGCAGGACCCGACGACGCCCTACTGGGCGTTCTGCCTGATCGCCGCGACCGCGGGCGTCGGCGGCGGCAACTTCGCCTCGTCGATGGCCAACATCAACTTCTTCTACCCCTCCGATCGGAAGGGCGCGGCGCTCGGGCTCAACGCGGCCGGCGGCAACCTCGGGGTCTCGCTGATCCAGCTGCTGCTCCCCGTCATGGTCGGCGGTGCCGGCATCTTCGGCCTCGTGCAGGCGTCCGGTGGCGGCATCCACCTCGAGCGGGCGGCGTACGCCTATGCGGGCCTGGCACTGCTCGCGACGGCCGCCGCGTGGCTCTGGATGGACAACCTCGCCACTGTGACGTCGTCGCCGAGGGAGCAGATGCAGGTCGTGAAGCAGCGTCGGACGTGGCAGCTGTCGCTGCTCTACATCGGCACGTTCGGCTCGTTCATCGGCTACTCGGCTGCGATGCCGCTGCTGATCAGGCTCAACTTCTGGGTGCCGGAGCCTGCCCCGCTCGGCACCGGCATCTACTTCGCGTTCTACGCCTTCCTCGGCGCGGGTGTCGGCTCGATCACCCGTCCGTTCGGCGGGTGGCTGGCCGACCGCTGGGGCGGTGCGCGGGTGACCCTGGCGTCGTTCGTCGCGATGGTCGTCTTCACCCTCGGCGTGCTGTGGGCGGTCAACCAGCTCACCCCCAACCCGGGCGCCGACCCGGCCGTGGCGAGCGCCAACGCCGCCTGGTTCCCGCTGTTCCTCGGCTTCTTCCTCTGCATCTTCGCCGCCACCGGCGTCGGCAACGGCTCGGTCTACAAGATGATCCCCGCTCTGTGGAAGGCCTCAGCGGAGCGCGAGACCGCGCCGGGCACGCCGGAGCGGGAGGCCGCCCTGACCTCGGCCACCCGGCAGTCGTCCTCCGCGCTCGGCGTGATCGGTGCAGTCGGTGCCGTGGGCGGCTTCCTCGTCCCGCTCGCCTTCGCCGCGCCCTGGGTCGGCGACCCGCTGACCGCGACGCGTGCCGCCTTCACGGTCTTCACCGCCTACTACGTCGGCTGCGCCGCACTCACCTGGGCGCTCTACCTGCGCAGGCCGGTGCGGGCCCACGGGCTCGCGGCCGCGGAGATCTGATGACCCAGACCCACTGCCCCTACTGCTCCCTGCAGTGCGGGATGAAGCTGGCCGGCCGCCGGACGCCCGAGGTGTCGGCGTGGGAGGAGTTCCCCGTCAACCGCGGGGCGCTGTGCCGCAAGGGGTGGGCCGCAGCCGGGCTGTACGGCGGTCGCGAGCGGCTCACGTCGCCACTGGTGCGCGACCGGGAGACCGGCGAGTGGTCGGCCGTCTCGTGGGACGACGCCCTGGACCGCGTCGCCGCCGGGATCCGCACTGCCCACGCGGCGGGCGGGCCGGACAAGGTCGCCGTCTTCGGCGGCGGCGGGCTCACCAACGAGAAGGCCTACTCCCTCGGCAAGTTCGCGCGGGTCGCACTCGGCACCTCGCAGATCGACTACAACGGGCGCTGGTGCATGAGCTCGGCCGCCTCGGCGGGGATCCGCGCGTTCGGCCTCGACCGCGGGCTGCCGTTCCCGCTCGCCGACGTCGAGGAGACCGACGTGCTGGTGCTCGTCGGCTCCAACCTCGTCGAGACGATGCCGCCGGCCGCCCGCCACCTCGACCGGCTGCGCGAGCGGGGCGGCAAGGTCGTCGTCATCGACCCGCGGCGTACGCCGACCGCGGACCGCGCCGACCTCCACCTCCAGCCGGTGCCGGGCACCGACCTCGCGCTCGCGCTGGGGGTGCTGCACCTGCTCGTCGCCGCCGGCGCGGTCGACCCGTCCTACCTCGCCGAGCGCACCACCGGGTGGGAGGACGTGCGCGATTCGGTCGCCTCCTGGTGGCCCGAGCGCGTCGAGCGGGTCACCGGGATCGACGCCCATGAGGTGCGGGCGCTGGCGGCCATGCTGGCGCGCCCTCGTGTCATGGTGCTCACCGCGCGCGGGGCGGAGCAGCACTCGACCGGCTCGGACACCGTGCTGGCCTGGATCAACGTCGCCCTCGCGCTGGGCATGGTCGGCCGGCGCGGTGCGGGCTACGGCTGCCTGACGGGCCAGGGCAACGGCCAGGGCGGGCGCGAGCACGGGCAGAAGGCCGACCAGCTGCCCGGCTACCGGCGCATCGACGATCCGGCGGCCCGCGCGCACGTCGCCGGGGTGTGGGGCGTCGACCCCGACGCGCTGCCCGGCCCCGGGCGGTCGGCGTACGAGCTCCTCGACGCCCTCGGCACCCCCGACGGGCCGTCGGCGCTGCTGGTCCTCGGGTCCAACATCGTCGTCAGCGCGCCGCGAGCGACCCACGTGACCTCGCGGCTGGAGGCGCTGGACCTGCTTGTGGTGTGCGACGTCGTGATGTCGGAGACGGCGGCGCTGGCCGACGTCGTGCTGCCGGTGACGCAGTGGGCCGAGGAGACCGGGACGATGACCAACCTCGAGGGTCGGGTGGTCCTGCGGCAGCGCGCGATCACGCCGCCGCCGGGCGTGCGCTCGGACTTGGAGGTGCTCGCCGGGCTGGCCGAGCGGCTCGGCTCGCAGGCGTCGTTCCCGACCGACCCGGAGGAGGTCTTCGCCGAGCTCGGCCGCGCGTCGGCGGGCGGCCCGGCCGACTACTCGGCGATCACCTACGACCGGATCCGGGACGAGAAGGGCGTCTTCTGGGGCGGCGAGCGGCTCTTCGCCGAGTCCTTCGCGCACGCCGACGGCCGGGCCCGGATGTACGCCGTCGAGCACCGCGGAGCGGCCGAGCAGCCGTGCGCGGACTACCCGATCCACCTCACCACCGGCCGCGTGCTCGCGCAGTACCAGTCCGGCGCCCAGACCCGCCGCGTCCGCTCGCTGCCGGATGACGGGCCGTTCGTCGAGATGCACCCACTGCTCGCCGGACGCCTCGGCGTCGGGCAGGGCGACGCGGTGCGCGTGGCGACCCGGCGCGGCGAGATGACCGCCCCCGCGAAGGTGGTGCCGACGATCCGGCCCGACACCGTCTTCGTGCCGTTCCACTGGGTGGGGGCCAACCGGCTCACCAACGACGCCCTCGACCCGGCGTCCCGGATGCCGGAGTTCAAGGTGTGCGCCGCCCGCCTCTCGCCGGTGGCCCATGCCTGAGCGGCTCCAGCGGATCGTGGTCGTCGGCGGCGGGATGGCCGCCGTCCGGCTGAGCGAGCACCTCGCCGGGGACGACCGGTTGGCCGTCACCGTCCTCGCCGACGAGGCCAGCCCGCCGTACAACCGCATCCTGCTGTCGGCGGTGCTCGAGGGGACTCACGCGGCCGACGCGCTGACCCTGCGGTCCGGGGAGTGGTACGCCGACCACGGGATCGACCTGCGCCTCGGAGCCCGCGTGCTCGAGGTCGACCGGGAGGCCCGCGAGGTCGTGCTGGTCGACGGGCAGCGGGTCGGTTTCGACCGGCTCGTGCTGGCCTGCGGCTCGATCCCCACCCTGCCGCCGATCCGCGGGCTGGTCCGCCGCGACGGCGCCCTCGATCCGCGCGTCCACGCGTTCCGCACCCTTGACGACTGCGGCCGGCTGGACGAGGCGACCCGCGCGCTGGTCGCCCCGCTGGTCGAGAGGCCGTCCGCGCCCAGGGCAGTCGTCGTCGGCGGCGGGCTGCTCGGCCTGCAGGTCGCGCGGGCACTGGCGGTGCGCGGGCTGCTCACCGAGGTCGTCGAGGGCGCCGACCACCTCCTCGCGAGCCAGGTCGGCTCCGGTGCGGGGGCCGTCCTCGCCCGGGACCTGCGACGGCTCGGGACCGAGGTCTACACCGGCGCCCGCGCCATCCGGCTCACCGGCGACGGGCTGCAGCTCGACAACGGCCACGTCCTGCCCAGCGACCTCGTCGTCCTCACCGCCGGCGGCCGGCCGTCGACAGCGCTCGCCCGCCGCGCCGGCCTGATGGTCCGCCGCGGGGTCGTCGTCGACCACACCCTCACCAGCGTCACCGACGACCGGGTGCACGCCATCGGCGACTGCGCCGAGCACCGTCGTCGTACGACCGGTTTCGTCCCCCCTGCGTGGGAGCAGGCCGAGGTGCTCGCCCGGGTGCTGCGCGGCGAGGAGGCGACGTACGACGGCAGCCGGAGCGTCGCGCGCCTGCGCGCCACCGGCCTCGACGTCGCCGTGCTCGGCGACCCCGAGCGCGCGGAGGGCGAGGTCGTGGAGGTGACCAACCCGATCGCCGGCTCGCACCGCCGCCTCGTCGTGCACGGCGGGCGGATCGTCGCCGCGGCACTCGTCGGCGACCTGTCGCGCGTCGGGCTCATCACCCAGCTCTACGACCGGGGCACCCTGCTCGGCCCCGACGAGCCCGGTCAGCTGCTCCTGCCCGAGGCGACGGCCGCCCCGGCGCCGCTGCCCGACGAGGCGGAGGTCTGCGCGTGCGCCGGCGTGACGGCGGGCGAGGTCCGGGCCTGCGGGTCCGTCGGTGAGTGCGTCGACCGGACCCGGGCCACGACCGGCTGCGGCGGGTGCGCGGACGTCGTACGCCGCCTCGTCGAGGACAGCCCGACGCCGGTCGCGGTCGGCTGACAACTTCCCCGCACGTCGCTGCGTCCCACGGGGGTACCGGAGGAGGGTGCAGGTGAGCAGACGGTTCCTGGCTGGCGCGGCCGCGCTCGTCGTCGGCTTCCTCGGCGGCATGCAGCTGCACCAGGTTGTGGCGTCGGGCGACGAGCGGCGGCCGATGGTCCGCGCGATCGACCCGAGTGCGCACCGCGACGACGAGGTGGACGTCGAGGACTGTCCCCGGGCCGCGACGGCACCGCCCTACCCGGTCAACGAGAACGGCATGTCCTACGGCTCCGGCGCCGCCATCGACGCGGACGACCCGGGGCCGGACCTGATCGCCGCCTACGGCACCAACGGGAGGTGCGGTTTCGTCCGCGCCTCCGACCGGCAGCAGGACCTGCCGCCCAGCCCGGAGGAGGCACTGGCGTCCATGGCCGACCTCGACCCGGACGGCCGGGACATCCCGCTCTACGCCCAGGACGGCGTCACCGTCATCGGCCGCTTCCACATCGGCCCGGGCAGGGGCTTGACCTCAGGTGCACCCGAGGCCCCACGATCGACCTCATGACCGATGCGATCGCCGTCCAGGAGCTCCGGATCACCCTGACCGTCGACGACTTCGACGCTGCCGTACGCCTCTACCGCGACGCGCTCGGCCTGCCCGAGGTGGCCGACTGGAGCAGCGACCAGGGGCGGGTGCTGCTGCTCGACGCCGGGCGCGCGACCCTCGAGCTCTTCGACGAGGCGCAGGCCGCGATGGTCGACGACCTCGAGGTGGGGGAGCGGGTCTCGGGCAAGGTCCGCCTGGCCCTCCGGGTGCCGGACGCCGACGCCGCTGCCTCGACCCTCGTGACCGCCGGTGCCGCGGCCGTCGCCCCCGCCGTGGACACCCCCTGGGGCGACCGCAACGCCCGCGTCGCCGCCCCCGACGGCATGCAGCTGACGCTGTTCACGCTGTCGGAGGAGTCCTGATCATCCAGAGGCCCGGGTCGGTCACGGGCTCGAAGCCGTGGCCCGCGTAGACCTCGTGGGCGTCCCGCGTCTTGAGCAGGGTGCGGCCGACGCCGAGCTCGTCGACACGCTGGGCGACCACGGCCACCAGCCGCTTGCCCAGCCCGCGACCGCGGTGGTCGCGGTCGACGTACACGTCACAGAGCCAGGCGAAGGTGGCGTGGTCGGTGACGACCCGGGCGTACGCCACCTGCCGGCCGTCGTCGGTGAAGGCGCCGACGTTCAGCGAGTGCTCCGCTGCCGTGGCGACGGCCTCGCGGCTGCGCCCCAGGGACCAGTACGCGTCGGTGCTGAGCCAGTCGTGGACGAGGTCGAGGTCCATGGCGGCCAGGTCGGTGCGGATCGCGTAGTCGGTCAAGCCCGCATCTTCGTCGATCGGGCTGGACCGGGCTTGAGCGGCGGTCGGCGCGGGCCGATCATGGTGAGATGGGCGACGTCGAGTTCGAGATCGAGCGCACGGTTGCGGCGCCGATCGACGACGTCTTCGCCCGCCTCGCCGACATCGAGGGACACAACGCGTGGGTGCCCGGGCGGGGCAGCATCCTGCGCGGGACACGGCAGACGTCGCCCGGCCCGGTGACCGCCGGCACGACCTACGAGGACCGCACCCGGATGGGGACGATGCCGGGCGAGATCGCCGAGCTCGACGCCCCGAACCGGATCGTCTACCACTGGTGGGACCGCGGCTCGTCCGGGAAGACCAGGATGGAGGGCTGGCCCGGCTACACCCTCGAGGCCGTCGGCGAGCGGGAGACGCGCGTACGCCACGACGTGCGGCTGCGGGCCAACGGCATCCGCGCGCTCGGGACGCCGGTGCTGCGGATCATCGCCCACCGTGAGCGGACGGCGACCATGGACGCACTCGTACGCTCCTTCGCCACGCCGCCGGGGTAGTCCACCGGCAACTGGTCCTCCGGCGGGCCCTCGGACGACCGTTTCCCACTGGACTACCCGGAGGAGCGCCTCGTCGGGTGCGGTCGCCGCAGCGAGTCGGGCAGCAGCCGGGCGCCCGCACCGCGCTCGCCGTGGACGTCGTCGGGGTTGGAGAAGGCACAGGACCGCAGGCTCAGGCAGCCGCAGCCGATGCAGCCGTCGAGGCCGCTCTTGAGGCGCTGCAACGCCGCGATCTGCTCGTCGAGCCGACGGCCCCAGTGCCGGGAGATGCGCTGCCAGTCGGCCTTCGTGGGCGTGCGGTTGCCGGGCAGCCGGCCCAGCTCCTCTCGGATCTCCTCGATGGTGAGGCCGACGTTGGACGCCGCGCGGATGAAGGCCAGTCGCCGCAGCACGTTCCGCTCGAACCGTCGCTGACCACCACCGGACCGACGGGCCTCGATGAGCCCCTCGGCCTCGTAGTAGCGGATCGCCGACGCGGCGAAGCCGCTGCGCTGCGAGATCTCTCCCATCGGGAGCAGGTCCCGACCATCCATCTGTCACACCCCTTGAACTCAAGTTCACTTCAACTTGAACCATGGTGCCATGACGACGAAGACGACGGTACGGGTGGCACTGGTCACCGGGGGATCGACCGGGCTGGGCCTGGCACTGAGCGCCGAGCTGGCGCGGCAGGGCTGGCAGGTGATCACGGACGGGCGCAGCGAGGAGAAGTTCAAGGGCGCAGCGCTGCCCGAGGCGGTGACGGTGGTCGTCGGCGACCTCACCGACGCGGACCACCGCGACCGCCTCCGGGCGGAGGTGGAGCGTCACGGCCGGCTCGACCTCCTGGTCCACAACGCCAGCACCCTCGGCCCGTTGCCGATGCGCGCGCTGGCCGAGGTTGACATCCCCGACCTGATGCAGGTCTGGCGGACCAACATCGGCGGCCCGCTGGTCCTCACGTCGGCCCTCCTGCCGTGGTTGCGCGAGGCGGACGGCGTGCTGTTGTCGATCAGCTCGGACGCGGCGGTCCAGCACTACGAGACGTGGGGCCTCTACGGCGCCAGCAAGGCGGCGCTCGACCACGTGACCCTGACCTACGGCGTGGAGACCGGGCTGCGGGCGTACGCCGTCGACCCAGGCGACATGCGAACGGCGATGCACCAGGACGCCTTCCCGGGCGAGGACATCTCGGACCGGCCGCTGCCGGAGACCGTCGTACCGCACGTCCTGGCGCTGCTGGACGCGCGGCCGGAGTCGGGTCGGTACGTCGCTGCCGACCTCCGAGGTGTCCTCGGATGACCCTCCTGCACGAGACACCGCACACCCGCTTCACCGCGTCGTCCTTCGCGCCGCAGCCGGCCGAGGACCGCGGCCTCGCGCGTGACGAGGTGCGACTCCTGGTGGCCACACCGGACGGCCTGTCGCACGGACGCTTCCGCGACCTGCCCGACCACCTGCGCGCTGGCGACGTGCTGGTCGTCAACACGTCGGCCACGGTCGCCGCCGAGGTCGACGCCGACCTCGACGGGCGCCCGGTAGTGGTCCACGTCGCGCACCGCCTCGACGACGGTGACGCCGTCGTCGAGCTTCGGAACGCGCCCGACGCGGCCCGGGCGCTGCTGACGGCGAGCACCGGCGAGGTGGTGCGGATCGGCGACGTACGCCTGGTCCTCCGCGAGCCGTGGCCCGGCGGGGCCTCGTCCCCGACGGGCACCGGCAACCGGCTGTGGCGCGCGTCGGTGCGCGGCGACCTCGACCGCCAGCTCGACTGGAACGGCCGCCCCATCGCCTACGGCTACCTCGACCGTCGCTACCCGCTCGAGGACTACCAGACCGTCTTCGGGACGCGGCCCGGGAGCGCGGAGATGGCCTCGGCCGCGCGCCCGTTCACCCACGAGCTCGTCACCCGGCTGGTCACCGCGGGCGTCCAGCTCGCGCCCGTCACGCTGCACACCGGGGTGTCGTCGCAGGAGGCCGGGGAGGCGCCCGGTCCGGAGTGGTTCGAGGTGACGCCCACGACCGCGAGGGTGCTCAACCAGGCGCGAGCCAACGGCGGGCGCGTCGTGGCCGTCGGGACCACGGCGACCCGTGCGGTCGAGTCCACCGTGCGCGGGTCGAGCGTCGTCGCGGGCCGCGGGTGGACGGACCGGGTCGTCACGCCCGCCACCCCGCCCCGGGTCGTGGACGGCCTCGTCACGGGCTGGCACGACCCGATGGCGTCGCACCTCCTGCTCGTCGAGGCGGTCGCCGGCGCGCGCCTCACGCAGGCGGCGTACGACGCTGCGGTCGCGGAGGGCTACCTCTGGCACGAGTTCGGCGACTCGGCGCTGCTGCTGCGCAGGTGAGTCCCCGCGGCCTCCGAAATTCAGGCGAAACTGTGGGTCCCGCACCGGTGCATCGTCCTAGATTGGACAGATGATTCTCGGGTCGCACCGCGCGTCTGCCGACCTCGGCACGCTCGAGCCGGGGACGCACCTGTGCGCGCTCGAGCCCGACGCGGCCATGCTCGACCGGGTCGCGGCGACCTTCGTCGGCCAGGGCCTGGCCGCTGGCGACCAGCTCCTCTACATCGCGTCCGAGGACCAGGTCGACGGGCTCGTCCGGAGCCTGTCGCGGCACCTCGACGCAGGGCAGGCCCTCGCCACCGGGCAGCTCCTGTCCAGCTCGTTCGAGGGGGCCTACGGCCCATCGGGTCCCGTCGACCTCGACGTCGTCGCGGACGGGTTCCGGCTCGCGGCGCACCAGGCGCAGAAGTGCGGGTTCCCCGGCCTCCGGGTGGCCGCGCGGATGGACGACCTGGCCGGGCTGCTCGGCTCCATGGACGAGGTGCTGGCCTGGGAGCGGAAGGCCACCGACCTGCAGCGCGACCTCCAGGTCAGCTCGGTCTGCCTCTACGACACCCACCGGCTCGAGGCGGGGCAGGGCGCCACGCTGGCCCGCGAGCACGACGGGATGGCGCCCGACATCGACGTCGCCCCGATCGCCACCTTCCTTGCGGTCGACGATCCCTGGGGCGTGCAGGTGCGGGGCGAGGTCGACGTGTCCAACCGGCACCTCCTGCACCGCCTGGTGCTCTCGCGGGCCGCCGTGATGCCTCGGCTCCGTCTGGACCTCGAGGGCGTGACGTTCGCCGACGCGGGCACGGTCGCCCGCCTCCATTCCATCGCCGCCGCGCTCCCTGAGGGAGGCCATCTCGTGCTGGCGCGCGTACCGTCCGTGGTACGCCGTGTCCTGGACGCCACCGGACTTGGGCACGAAAGATTGAGGCTCGAGCCATGACCCTGCCAGCCACGCACACGAGCCTCCTCTACGAGAGCGACCGTCACTACGCGTCGGAGGCCGGGAGCTTCGTGCGGGACGGCCTCGAGCAGGGGCACCGCGCCCTGGTCATGGCGCCGCCGTCGCGCCTGGAGCTGCTGCACACCGAGCTCGGTGGCGATGCGGCCGAGGTCACGTTCGTCGAGGACGACGTCGCCTACGCGCCGCAGTGGAAGGCCTACCGCGTCCTCCTCGACTTCGCGGCCGCTGCGCCGGAGGTCCGCTCCTGCGTGATCGCCGAGCAGACCCTCGCGAAACGCTCATCTGCCGAGCTCGTCGACTACCGCCGGCTCGAGGCCGCGATCAACGTGGTGTTCGCCGAGCAGGCGGTCGACCTCCTGTGCCCCTACGACGCGGGCCGGCTGCCGTCGGACCTCCTCGACATCGCACGGCACTCCCACAACGGCCTGCGGGTCGGGGGAAGCGTGTCCCCGAACCCCGCCTTCGCGGATCCGATGGGCGTCCTGGCCGGCCTGTCCTACGTGGCGCCACCGCCCGTGGGCGCCACCACCCTCGAGTGCTCCCGCCACTCCGACGTCGCGGTGACCCGGCGGACGGTCCGCGCGCATCACGCCGAGATCGGACTCGACCCTGACCTGGCCGCCGACGTCGAGCTCGCGGTCTCCGAGGTCCTGACCAACGCCCTCCTGCACGGCTCGCCGCCCACCCTCGTCCACCTCTACGAGGAGGCCGACATGTGGGTGTGCCACGTCCAGGACGGCGGCGGCCTGCCGGTCAACCCCCTCGCGGGCGTCGTGCCACCCACCGAGCCGTCCGACCACGGCTACGGGCTGTGGCTCGCGCGCCAGCTCGTCGCGGCCGTCGACGTCGGCAGCGACCTCACCGGCACGCACGTACGGCTGCACGTGCGCATGCCCGGCTGACCCGGCCTGAGTCGCCTTCAGCCAGGCGGAGTGCGTCGGGGCAGGCGCACCGCCACGACCGTGTGCCCCGGCTCCGACCGGACGTCGATGGCCCCGCCGTGCCGCTCGACGACGATCCGCCGGGAGATGTCGAGTCCGAGGCCCGTCCCCTTCCCGACCTCCTTGGTCGTGAAGAACGGCTCGAAGGCGTGGGCGGCGACCTCGTCGGTCATGCCCGCCCCGGTGTCGCAGACCTCGACCACGACGTGGTGCTCGTCCGCGTAGGTGCGCAGGGTGAGGGTGCCGGATCCGGCCATCGCGTCGACGGCGTTGTCCACGAGGTTGGTCCACACCTGGTTGAGCTCACCGGGGTTGGCCGTGACGGCCGGCACGGAGTCGTCGTAGTCGCGCACGACCGTGACACCGCCGCGCAGCTTGTGGCCGAGCATGACCAGGGTGCTCTCCAGGCCGTCGACGACGCGGACGTCCTGGACGGCGGCGCGGTCGAGCTGGGAGTAGGACTTCACGGCCGACACGAGGTCGGAGATGCGCCGGGTGGCGTCCTGCGCCTCCGCGATGAGCACGGCGGTCGTCACGGAGCTCGCCACCCACTCGAGGCCGGCCTGGAGGGCTGTGCCCGGCAGGGCGGATGCCGCGCGGTCGAGCCACGCCGGCGAGACCCCCGCCGCGGCCAGCGCCGGGGCGATCACCCAGTCGCGGTCGACGGCGTGGTCGCCGAGCCAGTCGAGGAGCGACTCCTCGAGGTCGGCGAGGGCGACCCCTGTGGGCGCGGACGCGACGTCGATCGAGCGGCGCAGCTCGTCGAGGGCGACGAACTGGGACGCGGAGATCCCCTCGCTCGCGAGCTGCTGGAGGGAGGCGAACACGTCGTCGCTCGACTGCTGGAGCGCGCCGACGGAACGGACCGCCGCCGAGGCCGGGTTGTTGATCTCGTGGGCGAGACCGGCCGCGAGGGTGCCCAGCGCGACGAGCGCCTCGCGCTGGCGGGCGTTGTGCTCGATGCGTCGGGCCGTGCCGATCAGGCCGCGCAGCAGGTGGACGGCGAAGGGGAACCAGTCCTCGCCGATGCGGGCCAGCTCGGGCGCCGTCAGCCGGAAGACGCGCGACGGCTCGAGCACGCGCGCCGACCCCATGTAGATGCCGTGCTCGTCCCACGCGCGGAAGCCCCCGGCCCACTGCCCGGCGGTCTCCATGGTCGCCATCACCGCCTCGTCGTGGCCGATGCGGCGCACGAGGTCGATGCGACCGGACAGGAGCACCCACCAGTCGTCGGCCGGGCGGCCCTCGTCGAAGAGGTGCGCCCCCGGCTCGTACGTCTCCTCGGTGCCCGCCGCTGCCAGCTCCGCCACCTGCGCGTCGGTGAAGCCCGCGAGGATCGAGACCGCACGCAGCTCGTCGGCCAGCGTCATGTCGTCGCCAGGTAGCGGTGGACGAGGTAGACCGACATCGCTCCCTCGCCGACGGCCGACGCGACCCGCTTCATCGAGTCACGGCGTACGTCGCCGGCGGCGAACACGCCGGGCACGCTGGTCTCCAGCGCGAAGGGGCCGCGCTCCAGCGGCCAGCCGTCGTCGGCCGGGAGGTCGGGGCCGGTCAGGACGAAGCCCCTGTTGTCGCGGGAGACGACCTCGCCCAGCCAGTCGGTGCGCGGAGCCGCCCCGATGAACACGAACACCCAGCCGGTCTCGACCTCCTCTACACGCCCCGCGGCGCGGTCGCACAGCGTGATCGCCTCGAGGTGCCCGTCGCCGCGGGCACTGACGACCTCGGTCTGCAGCCGCACCTCGATCGTGGGCGCGGCCAGGATCCGGCCGATGAGGTACTGCGACATCGATGCCTCGAGGGAGTCGCCGCGCACCACCAGCACGACGCGCGCCGCGTAGCGGGCGAAGTTGAGCGCCGCCTGTCCGGCGGAGTTGGCCGCACCCACGACGTAGACGTCCTCGCCGGCCGTCTGCGCCGCCTCGCTCGCGCTGGCGCCGTAGTAGAGCCCGCGCCCGACGACCTCGTCCAGCCCGGGAGCGCCCAGCCGCCGGTAGGACACGCCACTGGCGACCAGCACCGCGCGGGCCTCGATGTCCGCCGAGCCGTCCAGGAGCACCGCGCGCACCGGGCCGCGCGTCTCGAACCCGACGACGTCGCGCGCCAGCACCATCTCGGCGCCGAAGCGCCTCGCCTGGGCGACCGCCCGGTGGGTGAGGTCCGCCCCGGACAGCCCCTTGGGGAAGCCGAGGTAGTTCTCGATGGACGCGCTCTGCCCGGCCTGGCCGCCGGGTGCGTCGCGCTCGACGACCACGGTCGCGAGCCCCTCGCTGGCGGCGTACACCGCTGCGGCGAGGCCGGCGGGTCCGGCGCCGACGATGCAGAGGTCGTAGAGGGGCCGCTCCGCACGCGTGCGCAGCCCGAGCGCACCGGCGAGCTCGACCATCGTGGGGGAGCGCAGCGCCACACCGTCGGGCAGCGCGACGACGGGGAGGTCGTCGGCACCCGCCTGCGCGAGCTCGAGCAGCCGGGTCGCCTCGTCCGCGGACCCCGCGTCACCGACCTCGAGCCAGCGGTAGGGCACGTGGTTGTGGGTGAGGAAGGTCTTCACGTCCACGGTCCGCTCGGACCACCGGTGCCCGACGACACGCACCTCGGAGTCGCGGTCGGGGTGGTCGTTGGCCCAGTCGCGGAGCAGCTCGTCGAGCACGGGGTAGAGCCGGTCCTCGGGCGGGTCCCACGGCTTCATCAGGTAGTAGTCGAGCGCGATGTCGTTGATCGCGCGGATCGCGACGTCGGTGTCGGCGTACGCCGTCAGGAGCAGCAGCTTGGAGTCGGGGGACTGCTGCCGCACCTCCCGCAGCACCTCGATGCCCGTCATCCCCGGCATCCGCTGGTCGGAGACGACCGCGGCGACCGGACGGTCCTTCAACAGCTGGTCGGCGAGGATCTCGAGCGCCTCCTGCCCCGACGTGGCCCGCAGGACCCGGTAGTCCTGGCCGTAGCGTTGGCGGAGGTCGCGCACGACGGCGGCGACCACGGCCGCGTCGTCGTCGACCGCGAGGATGGCGGGCTTCGCCATCGGCACCTCCCCGTTCGTTGCCGTCCCCGGACGCTACTGCCGTCCGCGCGGCGCACACAGGTGGTCAAGACCAGCTCACGTCGTCGCCGAGTCCCACCTTCGGCGCAAGTCCCGTAGGCTGGGTGGTGTTGAAGGGACGGCTCCACGTCGCCCAGGCCGCGCACCACGCGCGACCCGTATCTTGTTTCCCTGGTTTTCGGTTCGCTGGACATCAGCACGGATGGATGTCTTCAGCAGATCGGCGGCAGGTCGCCGCCGATAGAGAACAAAGGAACAGATCATGGCTCAGGGCACCGTCAAGTGGTTCAACGCTGACAAGGGCTTCGGCTTCATCGCGCAGGACGGCGGCGGCGAGGACGTCTTCGTGCACTTCTCCGCGATCCAGTCCGGCGGCTTCAAGTCCCTCGACGAGAACCAGAAGGTCGAGTTCGACGTGACGCAGGGCCCCAAGGGCCCGCAGGCCGAGAACGTCAAGGTCGTCTGACGCACCCCGAGGAGCCCCGACCGCCCTGCGGTCGGGGCTCCTCGCGCGTCCGGCCCCTGCTCGTCCCTGGGGGTGGACGACGTCGCCCCCGATCTGGGGCAGGCTCTGCAGCGTGAGCTCGTCGACGGAGCGGCGCGAAGCCGCGCGCACCCTGTCCCTCGTCTGGGTCGTCCTCGTCCTCGGCGTCCTGGCCACCGGCTGGCTGCTGACCGGACCGCTGGCCTCGGTGGTCGACCCCTGGGACGACGGCGTCGTGCGCTGGCTCGAGGACCACCGCACGCCCGGCCTCGACACGGCAGCCGCCGCCGGCAGCGCGATCGCGGACACGATCGTGGGTGTCTCCCTCGCCGCGGTGGTGGGCCTGGCCGGCTCGTGGTGGCAACGGTCGTGGCGTCCACTCGTCTACTTCACGGTGCTCGTCGGGGGCTACCTCGCCCTCTACGTCATCGTCACGCATCTCGTCCCGCGCGACCGCCCGCCGGTGGAGATCCTCGACCCCGGGCTGGTGCCGGACCACAGCTACCCGTCCGGGCACATGGCGACCTCCATCCTCGTCTACGGCGGCATCGTGCTGTGGGTGTCCGCGGTCGCGCCCCGCTGGCGCCGGTGGACCTGGCCGCTGCTCCTCGCCCCTCTGGTCGTCGCCCCGTCGCGGCTCTACCAGGGTGCCCACCACCCGACCGACGTGATGGTCAGCCTGGTCGCCGCGACCGTCTGGCTCCTGGTGGTGGCGCGCGTGCTCCTCCCGGGGGAGGCGCGGGAGGAGCGTCAGGACCGCGCTGTCATGGTGGAGACATGACCTCTCCGATCGTCGTCGTGACCGGTGCCAACGGACTCGTGGGCAGCCACGTCGTGTCCGCGTTGGGTGAGCGCGGGGCGACCGTCCGCGCCGTCGTACGCCGGGTGGGCACCGCGCCGCAGCACCCCGCCGTCGAGGAGCACGTCGGCGACTTCGCCGACCCGGTCTTCGCGGCGACCGTGGTGGCCGGCGCCGACGCCCTCGTCACCACCGTCCACCCGCTCGGCAGCGGACGCGACGACCAGCGCCGGGTCGGGTTCGACGGCACCCTGGCCATCGCCGAGGCTGCGGTCGACGCCGGCGTGCCCCTGCTCGTGCACGTCTCGACCGCCGGCGTCTACGACCGCAGCCCGGAGGTCGGCGACGTCGACGAGTCCGCGGCCCTCGTGCCCGACGGCTCGTCGGCCTACGGCGTGGTGAAGCGCGACGTCGACGCCGCGCTGGCGCGGACGGAGGGCACGACCCGGGTGCTGCTGCGACCGCCGGCCATCCTCGGCCCGGGCGCCACCTCGGTGTGGAACACCGTCCGCCCGGCGCAGATGAGGGACGACGAGGGCGAGCGGCACGCCAACCCCGACCAGACCTTCGCATGGGTGCACGTCGACGACCTGGCAAGCATCGCCGCCGACCTCGCCACCGGCGCCATCGCGACGGCCGCCGACCCGGAGGCGGGTCCGGTCGCGGGCGGCTGCACGCCGGTCAACGTGGCCAGCGGGCCGGCCACGCAGCGCGACTACCTGGGCGCCGTCACCGAGGCGCTCGGTGTCGAGCCGACCTGGGACGAGGGGCCGGCGTGGAGCGGGCAGATCCTCGCCGACCGTGCACAGCGCTGGGGCTGGGCGCCGCGCGTCGACCTCGCCACGGCGCTCGACGAGCTGAAGGCCGGCCTGCGGGGCTGAACGCCGCGGCGTAGCCCGCCGGCCGCCTGCTCGTTGGTGCCTGTGACCCCCGTCGCAGGAGAGATGCCATGCCCACGCTGCTGCACCGACCCACCGCCCGACTCCTCGCCGCCGCCGTCGCCGGCCTGCTCACGGCCGCGACCGCATCGCTCGTCGGCACGCCGGCAGCTGCGGCAGGCGCGGTCACCACGACCGACGGCTGCCTGCAGAGCGTCCCGGACCCGGGCACCACGGCGCCGGTCGACATCTGCTTCACGCTCTTCCGGCCGGCGGGCGCCACGAAGGACCGTCCGGTGCCGCTGGTGCTGCACAGCCACGGCTGGGGCGGGAGTCGTACGACGGATCCCGGGGCGTTCGCCTACCTGACGGACGCCGGGTTCGGCGTGCTGAGCTTCGACCAGCGTGGCTTCGGCGAGAGCGGCGGCAAGGCGCACATCGAGAACCCAGACGTGGAGGGCAAGGACGTCCAGGCGGTCGTCGACCTCGTCGCCGCCCAGCCGTGGGTGCAGAAGCAGCGGCCGGGCGACCCGGTGCTCGGCGCGATCGGCGGGTCCTACGGCGGCGGCTACCAGTTCGTCGGGGCGCTCAGCGAGGTCCGCGACCGCGGGGCGACGCGCTTCGACGCGCTGGTCCCCGAGATCACCTGGTTCAGCCTGACCGAGAGCCTGTTCCCGCAGGGCGTGCCGCGCACGGAGTGGGCGGCGGCGCTGACCGCGGCCGCGCTGCCGACCGACGCCCTCCCGCCGAAGGTGGTGCAGGGATTCGTCGAGGCGGCCGCGACCGGCAACGTGCCGACCTACCTCCACGACTTCCTCGACCGCAACGGCCCCGAGTGGCACCTGCGGCAGGGCCGGCGGCTCGACGTGCCGGTGCTCTTCGGCCAGGGCGCGACCGACAACCTCTTCCCCCTCGACCAGGGGCTGAAGAACTTCGGCCGGGTGCTCACCGACGAGGCGCGGTCGCGGAGCATCTTCGTGGGGTACAACGGCGGGCACACCCTGCCTGCTGTGCTGCCGGCCGGGACCAACCTCGACATCCCGCTGGCGACCGCCGACGCGTGCTCCACGACCTTGGGCAGCCCGGACTTCGCCGACCTCGGCCTCCGGTTCCTGCAGCAGAACCTCCAGGGCAGGCGCACCGGGCTGACCGGCTTCGGCCGCTACCACCTGACCACTGCGGCCGGCGACCGCTGCGTCAGCGTCCCCGCGGTCGCGCCCACCACCTCCGTCGAGCTCGGCGAGGTCGTCACCACGGTCGGCGCCGGTGCCCCGCTCGCCTACCCGATCGCGCAGGGCCCGCTCGCGATCGCCGGGTCGCCCACCCTCGACGCCCGGCTCACCGCCCTCGGCGTCGACAACCGCGCCTTCCTCGGGCTGTCGGTCGGGACCAGCCCCCTCGACGCACGGGTCGTGCAGAACAACATGCTGCCGATCCGTGAGAACGGCATCGCGATCGACAAGCCGCGGCGGGGTGTCGAGCTCCCGTCGGTCGCCGTCGACGTGCCCGCCGGGCAGACCCTCTTCCTGACCGTCGCGCCCGTCTCCGACATGTCGGTCGGCTTCGGCAGCCGGGTGGTCGGCGCGATGCGGATGAAGGACGTGGTCGTCCACCTGCCGGTGACGAGCCGCTGAGCGGTGCTCAGAAGTCCGTGGTCCCGCGCAGCCGCCGCGGCCGGCCGTCGGGGTCGTAGGCGTAGCGGTAGGCCGGCCGGGCCCACAGCGTCGTACGACGTGGGAGCGGGGGTGGCTCGTGCACCTGGACCCGGCTCCCGGGAGCGCCGACGCGCGAGGTCCACAGGTCGACCGGGTCGTCGAGGTCGGCGAGCCGCGGGTCGTCGTCGGGCAGGCCGAGGTGCTCGGCCCACAGCGAGGTGCGCAGCTCGCGCGGCAGCTCGCCGTCCGGGTCGACCACCGCGCAGGTGAGCTCGGAGTCGTGCGTCCACGAGCGGAGGTTGAGGTTGTCCGAGCCGATCGTCATCCACTCGTCGTCGACGATGCAGACCTTGGCGTGCACGTAGATCGGCGTGCCCTCTGCGTTGTGGAGGTCGAACATCGTGAAGCGGTCGCCGCCGGCAGCCTTGAGCCGCTCCCACGCGACGCGCTGGCCGTGCTGGATCGGTGGGCCCCCGACCCGGCCGTCGTTCTCCGGGTGCCGCGGCACGACGGCGACGACCTGCAGATCGGGTTCGCGTCGGAGCGCGTCGGCCAGCGTGGTGGCCACGACGTCGGACCAGAAGTACTGGTCCTCGATGTAGACGAGGCGGCGCGCGCGGCTGAAGGCGCGCGAGTAGCCGCGGGCGATGGAGCGCTCGCCGTCGGGCGCGAAGGGGTAGTGGGGCCGCTTGTAGGGATAGGTGCGCAGGATCTGGACCTGGTGCCGGCCGGCGTCCGGGGGAGGGTCCCAGCGCTCGGGCAGCTGCTCGGGGTGCCGCGGCATCTTCGCGATCCTGTGCGCGACGGCGCGGTAGGGGTTGCGGTGGTCGAGCGGTGTCGTGTCGTCCCACCGCTCCGTGAAGGTGTCGAGCACGTGCGCGACGGCCGGGCCGCGGATCTCGGCCATCGCGTCGTGCCACGGCGGGGCGTCGCCGTAGCGGTCGTCCAGGGGTGCCGCCTGCGGGTCGCCCGCGTGGGAGGCGTCGTCGCGCCGGCTGTAGCAGAGGTCGATCCCGCCGACGAAGGCCACGTCCTCCTCGGGCCTGCCCCGGTGGCGCACCACCAGCAGCTTCTGGTGGTGCGACCCGCCGTAGCGGACCCGTTCGTCGAGCAGCGCCTCCCCGCCGCACTCGTTGATGATCCGGCCGAGGTGGCCGTTCTCCTCGCCGTTGAGCTGGCCGGGGTGCGAGCGCCACATCAGCGCGCGGACCTCGACACCGCGGGCGGCGGCCCCGCGCAGCAGCTCGGCGACCGTGGGACCGTCCTCGGTCAGCCGCTCGTCGGCGTCGCCGCGCCAGTCGGTGAAGAAGATCCGGTCGCCGGACCCGGTCGCGTCGACCAGCTCGACCAGGCGCGCGAAGTAGGTGGCGCCGTGCACCCGCGGCACCACGAGGTTGCCCGCGGTCCACGGGCGCTCGCTCTCCGGGAGGAACCAGTCGCTCACCCCCACAGGTTCCCAGCACCGCGCGTTCCCGTCACGGTCGGTCTCCGTGCGACGCTCGGGGCGTGCCCGACCGCGCCCTCTCGACCGACACGCTCGGCGCCTGGTTGGTCAAGGCCACCGGCGCGACGCCCTCGACCCGGGAGCACGTGCGCGCCGGCTTCGCGGGCGTGGAGACCTGGTGCGTGCGGCCGACCTACCGCACCGACCTCGTCGCCCCTGGGCAGCCGGTGCTGCTCTGGGTGAGCGGCTCCGAGCCCGGCATCCCCGCCGGCATCCACGCCCACGGCCGGACCACCGGCCCGGCCCGCGACGGCGTGATGCCGGTCGTCCTGGTCCCGCTCGACCAGCCGCTCCTGCGCTCGGAGCTCGTCGGCCACCCGGACCTCGCCGCGCTGGAGGTGCTGCGGATGCCGGCCGGCAGCAATCCGTCGTACGTCACTCCCGGGCAGCTCGAGGTGCTCGTCGGCATGTGCGAGGAGCTCGCCCGGCCCGTGTGAGGTCGTGCCACCCAGTTTTCACAGCCGAAACATTCGCGGACGCCGCCCACAACATCGCCTTCCTACCGTCCTCGGCATGACCAAGCGCCAGCGGATCGTCGTCGTCGGGCACGGCATGGTGGGCCACCGGTTCGCCCAGGCCGCCGTCGAGCGCGGCCTCACCGAGACCCACGACGTCCTCGTCGTCGGCGAGGAGCCGCGCGCGGCCTACGACCGGGTCGCCCTCACGAGCTGGTTCGGCTCGGGCTCCGACGCCCTGTCGCTGCTGCCCGGCGGGGAGTACGACGACCCGCGCGTGCGGCTGGTGCTCGACAGCGTCGTGACCGAGATCGACCGCGTGGCGCGGACCGTGACCGTGGTGTCGCCACCGTCGGCCGCGGACGACCTCCTGGCGAACCCGGGCGCCGTGACCGTCCACGAGTACGACGTGCTGGTGCTCGCCACGGGTGCGGCGCCGTTCGTCCCGCCGGTCGAGGGCCGCGGCAAGGACGGCTGCTTCGTCTACCGCACCATCGAGGACCTCGAGGCGATCCGGGCGGCCAGTGCCGCGGCGACCAGCGGTGTCGTGATCGGCGGCGGGCTGCTCGGCCTGGAGGCGGCCAACGCGCTCGTCCAGCTCGGCCTCGACACCCACGTCGTCGAGATGGCACCGCGGCTGATGCCGGTGCAGCTCGACGGCGCCGCGGGCGCCACGCTCGTGCGGCACATCGAGCGCCTCGGCGTCTCCGTGCACACCGGGGTGGTGACCGAGGAGATTCTCGGACAGCGCAGCGAGGGCGGGTCGTCCGTCACCGGGCTCCGGCTGCGGCAGGCCGGCACGGACGAGGGCGCGCCGACCGAGGTCGTCGACGCGCAGGTCGTGGTCTTCTCCGCCGGCATCCGGCCGCGCGACGCCCTGGCCCGCGAGTGCGACCTCGAGGTGGCCCCGCGCGGCGGCGTGCTGGTCGACGAGCAGTGCCGCACCGCCGACCCGCACGTCTTCGCGATCGGCGAGTGCGCGGCGCCCGGCGGCACGATGTACGGCCTGGTCGCCCCGGGCTACGCGATGGCCGAGGTCGTGGTCGACGCGCTCCTGGACGGCCCCGGCGCCTTCGCCGGCGCCGACATGTCGACCAAGCTCAAGCTCCTCGGCATCGACGTGGCGAGCTTCGGTGACGCGTTCGCGACGACCGACGGCGCGCTCGAGCTGACGTACGCCGACGCGGTCGCCGGCGTCTACAAGAAGCTCGTCGTCAGTGACGACGGTCGGCGGCTGCTCGGCGGGATCCTCGTGGGCGACGCGTCGGCGTACGGCGTGCTGCGGCCGATGGTCAGCAGCGGGCTCGCGCTCCCCGACAACCCCGAGCAGCTGATCCTGCCCGCCAGCAGCGGCGTGCAGCTCGGCATGCCGGACGAGGCGCAGGTCTGCTCGTGCAACGACGTGACGAAGGCCGACATCCTCCACGCGGTCACCGACCAGGGTTGCGAGACGGCGGCGGACGTCAAGCAGTGCACGCGAGCGGGCTCGACGTGCGGCTCGTGCGTCGCGACGGTGAAGAACGTCATCGAGGACCACTTCGCGAGCGTCGGCAAGGTGGTCGACAAGGGGCTGTGCGAGCACTTCCGGCTCACCCGGCAGGAGCTCTTCGACGTCGTCGCGGTGCACGGCTACCGGCGTTTCGACGACATCGTCGCTGCCCACGGCACCGGCCGCGGCTGCGACGTCTGCAAGCCCGCGATCGCCAGCATCCTGGCCAGCCAGACCAGCACCCACATCCTCGAGCCGGCGACCGCCGAGCTGCAGGACACCAACGACGCCTACCTCGCGAACATCCAGCGCAACGGCACCTACTCCGTCGTCCCGCGGATCCCCGGCGGCGAGATCACGCCCGACAAGCTCATCGTGATCGGCGAGGTGGCCCGCGACTACGGGCTCTACACGAAGATCACCGGCGGGCAGCGGATCGACCTCTTCGGTGCCCGGATGGAGCAGCTGCCCGAGATCTGGCGGCGGCTGGTCGAGGCGGGCTTCGAGTCGGGGCACGCCTACGGCAAGTCGCTGCGCACGGTGAAGTCGTGCGTCGGGTCGACCTGGTGCCGCTTCGGCGTGCAGGACTCGGTGGGGCTGGCGATCGCGCTGGAGCTGCGCTACCGCGGCCTCCGCAGCCCCCACAAGCTCAAGGGCGGCGTCAGCGGCTGCGCCCGGGAGTGCGCCGAGGCGCGCGGCAAGGACTTCGGCGTGATCGCGACGGAGAAGGGGTGGAACCTCTACGTCGGCGGCAACGGCGGTGCGACGCCGGCCCACGCCAAGCTGCTCGCGGGCGACCTGTCGACCGAGACGCTGGTCTCCTACCTCGACCGCTTCCTCATGTACTACGTCCGCACCGCCGACCGGCTCCAGCGCACCTCGACCTGGATCGACCAGCTCGACGGCGGCCTCGACCGGGTGCGGTCCGTCGTCGTCGAGGACTCGCTCGGCCTCGGCGCGGAGCTCGAGGCGGAGATGGCGCGCCACGTCGGCGGCTACGAGGACGAGTGGCGCGCGACGCTCGAGGACCCGAGCAAGCTCGCCCGGTTCGTGACGTTCGTCAACGCGCCGGACACCCCCGACCCCTCCATCGCCTTCACGACCGAGCGCGACCAGATCCAACCGATCGCCCCGGCCCGCATCCCGGTCGGAGCACCCGCATGAGCGCCGTCGCCGTCTCCCTGACCCCGGTGTGCGCGATCGACGCGATCCCGCTCGAGGGCGGTGTCGCCGCCCTGGTCGACGGCTCGGCCGTGGCGGTCTTCCGCTCCTTCGACGGGGAGGTGTTCGCGCTCTCCAACGTCGACCCCTTCAGCGGGGCGTCGGTGCTCTCCCGCGGCATCGTCGGCACCCGCGGCGAGGCACCGGTGGTGAGCTCGCCGATGTACAAGCAGGCCTTCGACCTTCGCACCGGCGCCTGCCTCGACGACGCGACGGTGCGGGTGGCGTCGTACGACATCGCGGTGGTCGACGGCGTCGTGCACGTCGGGCCGGCCCGGGAGGTCGTGTGAGCCTTCCTCTCTCGGGGTTCCGGATCGGGGTCACGGCTGCCCGCAAGGCCGAGGAGCAGGTGACCCTGCTGCAGCGCCGCGGCGCCACGGTCGAGTGGGCGGCGGCGCTGTCGCTCGAGCCCAACCACGTCGACCTCGGCGAGCTGCTGGCCGCGACCAAGGAGGTCATCCTCGGTCCGGTCGACCTGTTCCTCGCGACCACCGGCATCGGCATGAAGACCTGGCTCTCGGCGGCCACCGACGCCGGGTTGTACGACGACCTGGTCGCTGCGCTCGGCTCCGCGGAGATCCTGGCCCGCGGCCCGAAGAGCGTTGGCGTGCTGCGGGCCAACGGCCTGCGCGAGCTGTGGGCGCCGGAGTCGGAGTGCTTCGAGGACGTGCTCGCCCACCTCCGCGGCCGCGACCTGACCGGCAAGCGGATCGTCGTGCAGGAGCACGGCCAGTCGCTGTCGATGGCGGCCCACGCTCTCCGTCGGCAGGGGGCGTCGGTGGTGACGGTGCCGATCTACCGGGTGGCGTCGGCGGACGACCCGTCGCCGATGTTCCACCTGATCGACCTGATCGCCGACCGCGAGCTCGACGCGGTCACGTTCACCTCGGCGCCCGCGGTCGCCGCGCTGATGGAGGCCGCCTTCTCCGTCGGCCGCCGCGACGACGTGATCAGCGCCTTCCAGTCCGACGTCGTCGCGTCCTGCGTCGGCCCGGTCACCGCGGCCGCCTTCGAGATGTGGGGCGTCCCGACGATCGTCCCCGACCGCTCGCGCCTGGCCGGGATGGTCAAGCAGCTGGAGACCGAGCTCCCGACGCGGCGGGACGGTATCGACGTACGTCTCGCGGACGGGCGGACCCTCATCGTCCACACCGACTCGCTGCTGCTGGACGGGGTGCCGGTCGAGCTGTCACCCGCGCCGCTGTCGGTGCTCCTGTCGCTCCTCGTGAACCCCGGCCACGTGGTGTCCCGCCGGGCCCTGCTGGCCGCGCTGCCGTCCGGCCAGGCCGGGTCCGAGCATGCCGTCGAGATGGCGGTCGCCCGACTGCGCGCGGCGATCGGGACGAAGGCCGTGCTCACGGTGGTCAAGCGGGGCTACCGGCTCGCGGTGGGGTGACCGTGCGGGTGGTCCCCCCGGGTAGTGAGCCGACGCCGATCGTGCGTGTTCCGTCCTACTGCTGGGATGCCATCTGGTCGGCCGTGAGGCCGAGCTGAGCCATCATGGATCCGGTGTCGAAGTACGTCTTCTGACTCTGGACCTTGCCGTTCTTGAACTCCATGACGTCACAGAGCTGCAGGGTCATCGACCGCCCGGTGGCGGGGATGTCGCCCATGCTCGTCGCCAGGGTCCCCGTGTGGGTGCCCCGTCCGGTGAACTCGACGACCACGTAGTCGCCGGACGCGATCACCCGGTCCACCGTCACCTTGCCGTCCGGGAAGCCGTCGGCCCACATCGTGTTGTACGCGTGTGAACCCTCGATGCCCTCGAACGTGTCTCCCGAGCCGACGATGGTGATCGTCGCGTCCGAGGCCGTCGCCTCGGCCATCTCGTCGAAGTTCCGCTCGTTCCATGCTTCGTGCAACCTGCGTGCGAGGTCTGCGTTGTCTGCCATCTGAGCCTCCGCTCCGGCGCCAGCTCACTCGACCTCACGCTAGACCCGACACCACGCGATTCTCCCGGTGTCTAGACCGATCCGTGGTTACTGTCGATGGGAATGAGGTGAGCGTTGATGTTCAGGTCCCGATACATGCCGTGCGACGAGTGCGGCGCGTCGGTCGACCGGACGGTGCTGCGGGAGCACGAGTGTTCGTCCGAGCGCCGGACCGACTTCGAGATGTTCGGGTTGCGGGGCGAGGTCGCGCAGCTGGAGTCGGGCGTACGCCACTACCTCGCCACGGCTGCCGGGCGGTTCGAGACCTGGCTCGCCGCACGGCACGTGCGCGGGTGGTCCTGACCGGGGCTTGCGGCGCCCTCGCGCGCGGCTGACGATGGTCGGGAGTCCGCACACGGGAGGTACGTGGTGGCCGGTGACCGGGTCGTGGCACCCAGCGCGGAGGACGTGCTCGCCCTGAAGGGCAGATCGGTTGGCCCCTCCGACTGGCTGGTCGTCGAGCAGGACCGCGTGGACGCGTTCGCCCGCTCGGTCGACGACTGGCACTGGGCGCACAACGACGTCGAGGTCGCGTCGCGCGGACCGTTCGGCGGCCCCATCGGGCACGCACACATGACGTTGGGCCTGGTCCCGCACCTCTTTGCGTCCCTCGTCGTCTTCGCCGAGGGCGAGGACGCGATGTTCTACGGCTACAACCGGGTGCGGTTCCCCACCGCCCTGCCCGTCGGCTCCGCCATCCGGATGCACGCCGACCTCGTCGACGTGGTCGACATCGGCGGTGGTGAGCAGCTGACCGCGGACCTCACCGTCGAGATCCACGGCGTCGAGCGTCCGGCGTGCGTGGCCCAGGCGCTCTTCCGGCACTACCCGGTGCGGGCTCCGGACTGAGGACACCCGCCGCGGCCTAGGCTGGGACCGTGAGCGACGTGCTGGACGACGGGCCGTTCTTCCACGGCACCAAGGCCGACCTGCAGCCGGGGGACCTGCTGACCGCGGGCTTCCGGTCGAACTACCGGCCCGAGGTGGTGATGAACCACATCTACTTCACCGCCCTGCACGACGGCGCGGGCCTCGCCGCCGAGCTCGCGGCAGGCCACGGCGAACCGCGCGTGTACGAGGTCGAGCCGACCGGCGCCTTCGAGGACGACCCCAACGTCACCGACAAGAAGTTCCCCGGCAACCCGACGCGGTCCTACCGCAGCACCGAGCCGGTCCGCGTCGTCGGCGAGGTGGAGGACTGGCCGCGGCTGGCGCCGGAGGCCCTGCAGGCATGGCGCGACCGGCTGCAGGTGATCCTCGAGGAGGAGCGCGGCGAGATCATCAACTGACCTAGGGTGCCGGGATGGTCGTACGACTCCACGCGCTGACCGTCCTCGCCTCGGATCCCGAGGCCCTCGCCTCGTTCTGGGGCGACCTCCTCGGCTGGGAACGCGCGGGGCTCGACCTGCTGCCGGACGCCGATGCACCGATGCGGCTGTCGTTCGAGGCTGCGGACCTGCCGCGGGCCCGGCTGAACCAGGTCCACGTCCACCTGACCAGCTACACCGCGTCGCAGGAGGCGAACGTCGCTCGCGTGCTCGAGCTGGGCGGGGCGCACCTCGACGTCGGGCAGCTGCCCGAGGAGGACCACGTCGTGCTCGCCGACCCGGAGGGCAACGAGTTCTGTGTCATCGAGGAGACCAACAACTGGCTCGCCGGCATGGGGTTCCTCGGCGAGCTGGCGGCGGACGGCACGCGGGAGGTCGGCGTCTTCTGGGCCGCGGCGCTCGACTGGCCGCTGGTCCACGACGAGGGCGGCGAGACAGCGATCCAGCCGCCGGAGGGCGGGATGAAGATCGCCTGGGGTGGCCCGCCGCTCAACGAACGCGCCGACCGGAACCGGATGCACCTCGTCCTGGTCGCCGACGACCTCGACGCCGAGGTCGAACGGCTGGTGTCCCTCGGTGCCTCAGTCGTGGCGAAGGGCGATGACGTCGAGATGGCCGACCCGGACGGGAACGAGTTCCGCCTCCGCCAGGGCTGAGCACCATGCAGGCAGTTCGCACTGCGCGCCGGTCGGCTGAGCGTGAGGTGGGAGACCTGACGCCTGAACTGCCTTCATGGTGCTTGTGTGGCGCCCTCCTCGACCGGCGGAGGAGAGCTCAGCGCTGGAGCTCGACGGCCTCGGGGGTGTGGAGGCGGACCATGAAGCGCCCGGCGTGGGCGGGCACGGAGTCCCGGGTGATCCGGGAGACGACGACCATCGTGAGGAAGGACGCCGGAACCGACCAGGCAGCAGGTTGACCCAGAAGCGCGGACGTCCAGCCGGAGGACGGCGACGTCGCCAGGGTCCAGGCCACGGCGAAGCCCGACCCCAGCCCGCCGACCAGCAACCCGGCGACCGCGCCGACGGGCGTCAGCCCACGCCACCAGATCCCGAGCATCAGCAGCGGCGCGAAGGTCGAGGCGGTCACCGCGAACGCCAGGCCGACGGTCCGCGCGACCGCGACGTCCTGGGCCGGCAGCGACAGCAGGAGGGGTACGACGACCGCGATCGCGGCCGCGACCCGGAAGGCCGCCACCCCGCCGAGCCGGTGCGACCCCCATCGTCTTCCGGTCACGTCCTGCGACAGCACTCCGGCCACCGCGATCGTGAGGCCCGAGCTGGTGGAGAGGAAGGCAGCGAAGGCCCCGGCGGTGACGAGGCCGGTCAGCACCGCGCCCACCGCGCCGCCCACCATCAGCGACGGCAGCTCGAGGACGAGCACGTCCGACCTGCCGTCGATGAGCGACGGGGCGTAGATGCGGCCGAGGGCGGCGTACACCGGCGGCAGGACGTAGAAGATGCCCAGCAGCCCGAGCACCGCGAGCGTCGTACGACGAGCCGCGCGGCCGTCGGGGTTGGTGTAGAACCGCACGACCACGTGCGGGAGGCCCATCGTGCCGAGGAACGTCGCGACGATGAGGGAGTACGTCGTGTAGAGCCCGATGCCACCGCCGGGCGAGGCCAGCGGGATCGACCACGAGCGCGGGGCGGCTGCGGCGGGGTCGGCCGCGCCGTCGGCCATCCACACCGCCAGGAGGACGAAGGCGGGCACCAGCAGGGCGGTCAGCTTGAGCCAGTACTGGAAGGCCTGGACAAAGGTGATCGACCGCATCCCGCCCGGGCTCACCGACGCGAGCACCACGATCGCGACGACCAGCGAGCCCGCCCACGGCGGCGCGCCGATGGTGGAGCGCAGCGTCACGCCCGCGCCCTGGAACTGCGGCAGCAGGTAGAGCCAGCCGATCGCGACGACCAGGACCGAGCACAGCTTTCGCACGCCCCGCGACCCCAGCCGCGCCTCGGCGAAGTCGGGGAGCGTGTAGGCGCCCGAGCGACGCAGGGGAGCGGCGACGAGCACCAGCAGGACGAGGTAGCCCGCGGTCCAGCCGATCGGGTACCAGAGCATCTCGGCGCCGAAGGTCAGCAGCAGCCCGGCGACGCCGAGGAACGAAGCGGCGGAGAGGTACTCCCCGCCGATCGCGCTCGCGTTGAGCCGCGGCCGCACGGTGCGTGAGGCGACGAAGAAGTCGCTCGTCGTGCGCGAGATCCGCAGCCCCCACGTGCCGATCACCAAGGTCGCGATCGAGACGAGCACGACGGCGACGACGCCCGGCACGACGTCGGTGCTCACGCGGGGTCCCCGCGGCGTTGGTCGGAGGAGCGAAGCGGGGGAGAGGAACGTCGTGGGGTGTTCATGACGGCTCCCCGTCAGGGCCGTCGGGGGCGTCGGACCCCACCGACCCGACCAGGTCGGCGAAGTCGCGCTCGTGGTCCTCGGCGCGCCGGATGTAGAACCAGCCGAGCACCACCAGCCACGGGTAGGCGAGCACTCCGAGCAGCAGCCAGGCCAGCGGCATCTGCCCCACTCGCTCGTCGCCGAGCGACGGGAAGAGGTGGAAGAGCAGCGGCAGCATCCCGATCGTGAGCGCCAGCGCGGCCAGCACCCGCAGCGCGAGGAAGAGCTGCTCGCGAAGCAGCGAGCGCATGAAGACCTCGCCCAGCGCCGTCTCCGCGTCGATCTCCCTCGTGCCCACCGGGCGTACGACATCCGCGCGACGCCGCGGCGGTCCGGTCACCCGGACCCGCGGAGGCGGCTGGTCGCTCACGGCGCGTGGCTCACGTCTCGCGGCGGGTGAGCACCGAGCGCAGCTCGCGCGTGTGGCGGCGGCTCACCGGCAGCTCGGTGCCGGCGATGACGACGCTGACCCGGCCGCCCTCGCTGCGCACCTCCTCGACGTGGGGGAGCGCGACGAGCACCGAGCGGTGGATCCGGACGAAGCCGGCCGACGCCCACTGCTCGGCGAGCGACGACAGCGGGGTGCGCACGAGGTGGGAGCCGTCGGCGGTGTGCAGGCGCGCGTAGTCGCCCTGCGCCTCGACGTGGGTGATCTCGGAGCGGCTGATGAAGCGAGTGACCCCACCGCGTTCGACGGGGATCTGCACGTCACCCGACGGCGCGGGGCCGCCGGCCTCCACCACGCGGCGTACGGCCTCGGCGAGGCGCTCCTCGCGTACCGGCTTGAGGACGTAGTCGACGGCGCGCAGCTCGAAGGCCGCGACCGCGTGCTCCTCGTGGGCGGTCACGAAGACGACCGGCGGCGGCGACTTGAAGCGCGAGAGCACCTGCGCGAGGTCGAGCCCGGTGAGGCCAGGCATCTGGATGTCGAGGAAGACCGCGTCGACCTCCTCGGCCTGCAGCACCCGCAAGGCCTCGGTCGCTGAGTCGCTGCCGCGCACCTCGCCGATGCGCGGGTCGCGGCCGAGCAGGAAGGTGAGCTCGTCCAGCGCGGGACGCTCGTCGTCGATCACGAGGACCTTCAATCCAGTCATACCTGCACTCCGGGGGCGAACTTCGGCACCCGGACGATCACCTTGGTGCCCGCGCCGGGTGCGGTCTCGACGACCAGACCGTAGTCGTCGCCGTAGGCGTTGCGCAGCCGCGCGTCCACGTTGCCCAGGCCGACGGAGTCCATCGACACGTCGCCGGCCAGCGCCTGTCGTACGCGCTCCGGGTCCTCGCCGGTGCCGTCGTCCTCGACCTCGAGGACGCACTCCTGGTCGTGGTCGCGCGCGACGATCGAGAGCCGGCCGACGCCGTCGACCTTGTCGGCGCTGGCCTCGAGGCCGTGGCGTACGGCGTTCTCCACGAGCGGCTGGATGCACAGGAACGGCACCGCGACGGGCAGCACCTCCGGCGCCACCTGCAGCGTGACCTGCAGCCGGTCGCCGAAGCGCGCCTGCTCGAGCAGGAGGTAGCGCTCGACCGAGCGGAGCTCCTCGGCGAGAGTCGTGTACTCGCCGTGGCGGCGGAAGGAGTAGCGGGTGAAGTCGGCGAACTCGAGCAGCAGCTCGCGCGCCCGGTCGGGGTCGGTGCGCACGAAGCTGGCGATGGCGCCGAGCGAGTTGTAGATGAAGTGCGGGCTGATCTGCGCCCGCAGCGCCCGCACCTCGGCCTCCATCAGCCTGGTGCGCGACAGGTCGAGCTCGGCGAGCTCGAGCTGGCCGCTGACCCACGACGCCACCTCGTCGGCCGCACGGACCAGGCCGCCGGTGGTGTGCGGGGCGCCCACCACGAGCGCTCCCACGAGGGTGTCCTCCACGACGAGCGGGCTGACGATGGCCTGCCGGACCTGGCAGCCGCCGTCGTCGCAGACCAGGGTGCGCTGGTCCACGATCATCGTGCGGCCGGTCTCCGCGACCTGGCCGATCGTGCCGGCGAGCTGCGAGCGGTGGTGGCTGCCGAGGCCGTCCCAGGCCAGCAGCCCGCTGGTGTCACCCAGTCCGGCGGCAGGCGTGCCGAGCAGTGCGCGCAGGTGGCGTACGGACCGCTCCGAGCTCGCCGTGGTCAGGCCCTCGCGCAGGGCCGGGCTGGCGAGGGAGGCGTTGTGCAGCGCGCGGAAGGCGGCGCGGTCGGACTCCCCGCCCAGCGACGTACGCCGCCACCGCCATCTCGCCACGCCGTGACACTAACCGGCGCGCTCGCGGGGGAGGGTCAGCGCTCGCAGGAGCGGGTGCGCTCGGCGAAGCAGGTGTCGTGGCCCGGCCCGCCGACGGCGACGTCCTTGCCCTTGCGTCCCTTGATCCAGTCGTTGCCGCCTCCGCCGCGCAGGACGTCGGCGTTGACCGTCCCGCGGATGGTGTCCTTGCCGGCGCCGCCGGCGACGCGCATCCGCGGGGTGCACGACTTCCTCGGCAGGGCGTCGTCGCGGATGTAGAGGATGTCGTCGTCGCCGCCGCGGCCCTTGACGACGCCGAGGCCGCAGGCGCCCGTGGCGAGGCGGTCCACCCCCGAGGAGCCGACCAGCTCGACCCGTTGGGCGACGCCGAAGAGCATCCGCGGGGAGATGCCGAACGTGGAGACGACCCGGTCGTCCACCCGGACCTCACCGGCCTTGCCGTCGATCGCGATGCTGCGGCCGGGTGCGGTCACCTTGATCCAGCCCGAGGACCGGTTGGCCACCGTCGAGCCGACCGTCGCGGGCAGGTCCTCGCCGGGCTTGATGCTGTAGTCGACGAAGTCGTCGCCCCGGTCGGCCACCACGGTGTCCTCGAAGCCTGCCTCGACGCGGTCCTCCCAGCCACCGCCGCGGAAGGTGTCGACGCCCGGGCCGAGGGTCACGTCGGAGTTGTTGTGCTCGCCCTCGGAGACGACGGTGTCGTCGCCCGCGCCGGCGTCGACCTCGACGACGTTGCCGAGCAGGTCGCCCTCCATCGGCGGGATGCAGACGAGGTCGTCGCCGTCGCCGGCCTTCACCGACCACGCGCCGCCGGACACGATGACGTCGTCGCCCGCCGTGCCGACCACGCGGCCCTCGGGGGTGCCGACGATGGTGGCGGGCACGCCCTGACAGGTCTCGGCGGCCGCAGTGGCGGCCTGCGTCGGGGCGAGCAGGGTGAGGCCGAGCAGGGCTGCGGCGGTCAGGGTCGTCGTACGCACGGGGTGCTCCTCGAGATGTCGGGTCGGTGGTGGCGGGTCAGCGCTCGCAGCGCTGCTCACGCTCGGCGACGCATCGGTCGCGGCCACGCGACCCGTCGGCCTGGTCGAAGCCGGCGCCGCCGATGAGGGTGTCGTGGCCGGCGTTGCCGTGCAGCCGGTCGTGACCGCGGCCGCCCTTGGCCCGGTCGCTGCCCTTGCCGCCGAGGACGACGTCCGTGCCCTGACCACCGCGCAGGACGTCGTCGCCGCCGCGACCTTCCACGCGGTCGCGGTGGCCCTCCCCGTCGAGGAGGTCGGGCCCGTGCCCACCGCGGAGGCGGTCGACGCCCGGCCCGGCAAAGATGGTGGCCGACGCGTCACAGCCGAAGGAGTAGTCGTCGAAGTAGGGGTCGCCTGCCACGGCGACCAGGTCGTCGGCACCGTTGCCGCCACGGAGCACCGCCCGGCAGCCGTGGAAGCGCAGGTCGTTGTCCCTCATGTCGCCGACGATCACCACCTCCGGCGCCATCAGGAACGCGTCCTCGAACGAGGTCGCGGTCGCGACGTCCTGTCCGGCCCGGAAGCGGGAGAGCTTCATGTCCAGCGTCAGCAGGTCGTCGGTGTGGCCTGCGACGAACCGGTCGCGACCGTCGCCGGCGGCGATGGTGCTTCCCGGAGCCAGGTCGGCGACCGGCAGCAGCACCTCGTCGTCACCGGTGCCGGCGTCGACGTCCATCGGTCCGGCGCCGCGTGGCGTGGTCACGCAGATCGAGTCATCGCCACCGAGCGCGCGGACGGATGTCGCCGGTCCCGTCACGATCACGTCCCGTCCCTCGGTGCCGGTCACGGTCGGGGCGCTGCCCACGATGGTGGCCGGCTCGCCCGCACAGATCGCACCCGAGGCGGTCTCGGCGCTCGAGGCGGACGTCGGCATCAGTAGGGCGAGGCCGATGAGGCCAGCAGCTGCGAGTGTCGTCGTGCGACGCATGGTGGTTCCCCAAGGAGTCGTTCAGCGGAAGTCGATGAGCAACATGTCGGTGTCGGTGCCGTCGCTCACGACCGGTCCCTCCTGTGACGGACCATCGTCGTCAGAAGTTGTCTGCTCGTCGCGGTCGACCACGACGGCGCGGTAGCAGCGCGTCACGTAGGGGATCTGCATCCCGTCCATGCCACGGCCGTAGTCGTCGTAGAAGGCGAGCACGGCGGCCAGGTGGCGCTCCCGCTGGGCCTCGTCCATCATCGCGAAGCTCGACCGCGAGCGCGCCATGTCGAGGATGGTCTCGCGGTTGACCTCCTGCCAGTGCTTGAAGCTCGCCTCCTCCATGAAGCCGAAGAGGTCGCTGTGCACGAGCTGCTCGGCCGAGCTGGTGTCGAGGTCCTGGCGGCCGAGGAGGTCACCCATGCGGCGCACCCACGGGATGCGCTCGTCGCGGCTGTTCCACACGAGAGCGACGTGGCCGCCGGGCTTGAGCACGCGCGCGATCTCGGGCAGCGCCGCCTCGTGGTCGAACCAGTGGAAGGCCTGCGCCACGACCACCACGTCGACCGAGCGGTCGTTGGCCGGGATCTCCTCCGCCGTCGCGACCTTCGCGCTCACCTCGGGCACCCGCTGGCGCAGGACCTCGAGCATCGCCTCGTCGGGCTCGGTCGCGAAGACCGCGTGGCCCTGGTCGACCAGCTCGCGGGTCAGCTTGCCGGTGCCGGCGGCCAGCTCGAGGACGACCTTCGCCTCGCCGCCGGCCAGCCAGGCGACCGCCTCGGCGGGGTAGGTGGGCCGACCCCGGTCGTACGCCTCCGCGACGGACCCGAAGGACCGCGCGCGGTCGGTGGTGGCTGGGGTGGTCGAGGGTTCGTCGCTCATCGCGCTCACCGTATCCCGCGATCGGGCGCGACCGCCGCCGCGACTACCGTCCTCCCCATGACCGACCCGCTCGCCTGGCTCACTGACCTCGAGGGGGTCCGCTCGGCCTATGCCGGCACCCGCGACGGGATCGACGTGATGCTGCGCGACCGCGGCCTGAGGCGTACGTCGCCGGAGATGACCGCGGAGTCCCTGCTGCGCGGCGCCCACGCGAGCGCCGTCCTCGAGGGGTCGGCGTCCTCGCTGGAGCAGGTGCGGGCGGGCGAGGGCGACGAGATCGCGAGCGACGCCGTCCGGCTGTCCGCCTCGATGTTGGCGCTCGCGCCGCTGCTGAAGACCGCGCCGCTGCAGGCCATCGCGCGCCTGCACGCCGTCGTCGGGGCCGCGGCGCTCGCGCCCGACGAGCTCGGGCGTCCGCGGGACGCGGCGTCCGCCGACCGGCTGCGCGGCGTCGCGGAGCTCCTGCTGTCCGGCAGCGAGGCGCCCGCCCTGCTGATGGCCGCCGTGGCGCATGCCGACGTCGCGACCGCTGCGCCCTTCGCGTCGCACAACGGCATCGTGGCCCGGGCGCTCGAGCGGCTCGTGCTGGTCTCGCGCGGCGTGGACACCAAGTCGCTCGTCGTGCCGGAGGCCGGGCACCTGGCCCACAGGGCGGCGTACGAGTCGAACCTGCGCGCCTACGCCAGCGGTGCGCCGAGCGGGGTCCAGGCGTGGGCGCTCTACGGGGCCGAGGCCTTCAGCGCGGGGGCCGAGGCCTCGCCGCTGCGGGGATAGCCGCCACCAGCACGTGCGAGCGGCACCCGCTCACGTGGATCGGGTGCCGCCGCTGACACGTGATGCCTGGCTACCAAGCGTGCATTGTCTAATTGCTGCCTCGGGCAGATCCCGATCGGCCAGCACCCCATCGGATGGGTGGATCGCCGCGTGGGTACCTGGTTCACGTGCTGCTGTGTAGTTCTGCCTCAGTTCTATCCCGGTCCACAGCCACCTTCAAGGGTTGACTTTGGCGGCGGCGGGTGGGTCCCGCTCAGGTGCCGGTGGTCCGCTTGCGGCGGCTCGACCAGATGAATCCACCCGCCGCGACGGCGCCCCCGACCGCCAGGGCGGCGAGGGTCGGCCGGGCCGGCGGCACGGGCAGCCGCCGGCGGAGGGCGACCGGACGGACGAACAGCAGGACCGGCCACTCCCGGGCGGTCGCGATGCGACGCAGCTCGCGGTCGGGGTTCACCGCGGAGGGGTGGCCGACGACCTCGAGCATGTGCACGTCGGTGACCGAGTCGCTGTAGGCGTAGCACTCGTCGAGGTCGTAGCCGAGGGTCGCGGCGAGGTGCTCGATCGCGCGCGCCTTCTCCTCGGCGTAGGCGTAGTAGTCGATGTTGCCGGTGTAGCGGCCGTCGGCGATCTCCATCCGCGTGGCGATGACCCGGTCGGCGCCGAGCATCTCGCCGATCGGCTCGACCACCTCGGCGCCCGACGCCGAGACGATGACGATGTCGCGACCGGCCGCGCGGTGCTCCTCGATCAGGGTCACGGCTTCGTCGTAGACGAGCGGCTCGACGATCGTGGTCAGGGTCTCGTGGACGATGTCGCGCACCGTGGCGACGTCCCAGCCGGCGCAGAGCTGCGACATGAACTCGCGCATCTTGTCCATCTGGTCGTGGTCGGCGCCGCCGGTGAAGAAGACGAACTGGGCGTACGCCGAGCGCAGCATCGCGCGTCGTGAGATGAGCCCACCCGCCTGGAACTCGCGGCTGAACGCCAAGGTGCTCGACTTGGCGATGATCGTCTTGTCGAGGTCGAAGAAGGCCGCTTGGGGGCGGGGCATGCGGCCATCGTAGGGGCCTCGACCGACGGAGCCCGGTGCGCTGGCGCGCTGCTTCGGGCCGCCAGGTGTCCACAGGCGGCGCCGAGACGTCGTTGTCCACAAGCACTGTCGGCGTGGGCTGACGGGAGTCGGTGCCGCCGCCGACGCTCGGGGCATGCCCGTCCTCCTGATCACCCGGTCCCCGTCCGTCCACGACTCTGTCGTCCCCCTCTGTGCGGCGGCGGGGGTCGGGGCCGAGGTCTGTGCCGAGCCGTCCCTCTCCCTGGCAGCGTGGCGCGAGGCCGATCTGGTGCTCGTCGGTGACGACCTCGCCGGCGCGCTCGTCGGCCTCGCGCCCCCGAGACGGACGGGTGTCCACGTCGTCGGGGTCGGTGTCGGCGACGCCGCCTTCCGCCACGCCGTCGAGCTGGGCGCGACGTCGGTGGTCGACCTGCCCACGGGCGAGGGCTGGCTCTCCGACGAGCTCTCCGACGTCGGCGAGCGGGCCTCGCCCGGCCGTCTGGTCGGGGTGGTCGGCGGGGCCGGTGGCGCGGGAGCCACGACGCTGGCGTGCGCGCTCGCCCAGTGGCACGCGGCGCGTGCGTCGACGCTGCTCGTCGACGGCGATCCGCTCGGCCCCGGGCTCGACCGGCTGCTCGGCATGGAGGACCTCCCCGGCGTGCGGTGGGAGGCCCTCGCGGAGACCGCCGGCCGGCTCGGAGCGCGGGCCCTGCGCGAGGGAGTGCCCCGGCGCGACCACCTCGGCGTCCTCACGTGGTCTGGCCTGCGACGCCGCCTCGACGTGGCGACCGCCCGGCGGGTCCTGCCGGCCGCGGTGCTCGGGCACGACCTCGTCGTCGTCGACCTCGCCCGGCAGGGCGGCCCGCTGCTGGCCGAGCTGGTCGACCGCTGCGACGACCTGCTGGTGGTGACGCCGGCGACCGTGCCCGGGCTGGCCGCCGCCGCCCGCCTCGTCGCCGACCTCGGGCGTGACGGCCGCGCGGGGCTGGTGCTCCGCCCGGGCGGGCTCAGCGACGCCGACGCCGAGCGGGTGACCGGGCTGCCCGTCGTGGCGGCCGTCGCCGACCAGCGCGGTGTGGCCGCGTCGGTCGACCGCGGCCTCGGCCCCCTGGCCGGGAGGGGTCCGCTCGCCCGGGCCGCCCGCGCCCTGCTGGCGGACGCGGCATGAGCACCACCCCACGACCTTCCTCGCCTCCCCCGCTCCGCTCCTCCGCCGAGCAACGCCGCGGGGACCCCGGGATGAGCACCACCCCACGACCTTCCTCGCCTCCCCCGCTCCGCTCCTCCGCCGAGCAACGCCGCGGGGACCCCGGGATGAGCACCCCGGTGCCGACCGCCGTGCTCGACGACGTACGCCGCCGCCTGGCGGTGTCGGCGGGTGACCTGACGCCGCACCGGGTCGCCGAGGCCCTGCGGGCGTCCGGGTCCCCGGTCGGTGACGCGACGGTCCTGGCCGTGCACGACCTGCTCCGGCGCGACGTCCTCGGTGCCGGACCGCTGGAGGACCTGCTCCGGCTGCCCGACGTCACCGACGTGCTGGTCAACAACCCCGCCGAGGTCTGGATCGATCGCGGCGCCGGGCTCGAGCGCGCGGCGGTGTCGTTCCCCGACGACGCCGCCGTGCGTCGCCTCGCGCAGCGGCTGGCCGCCACGGCCGGGCGGCGCCTGGACGACGCGACCCCGCACGCCGACGTGCGCCTCCCGGACGGCACGCGCTTCCACGCCGTGCTGGCGCCGGTGGCCCGGTCGGGGACCGTGCTGTCGCTCCGGGTCCCTCGGGGCCGGGTGTGGACCCTGCCCGAGCTCGTGACCGCGGGCGCGGTGCCACCCGACGGCGCGTTCCTGCTGGAGGAGATCGTCGACTCGCGGTGCGCCTTCCTCGTCACCGGCGGCACCGGCACCGGCAAGACGTCGGTGCTCTCCGCCCTCCTGTCGCTGGTCGACCCCGGCGAGCGCATCGTCCTGGTCGAGGACGCCAGCGAGCTGCGACCCGACCACCCCCACGTCGTCGCCCTGGAGGGCCGCCCGGCCAACATCGAGGGCGCCGGCGAGATCTCGCTGCAGGTGCTGGTGCGTCAGGCGCTGCGGATGCGGCCCGACCGGCTGGTGGTCGGGGAGGTGCGCGGGGCCGAGGTCGTCGACCTCCTGGCAGCGCTCAACACTGGCCACGGCGGAGGTTGCGGCACGCTCCACGCCAACTCCGCCGCCGACGTCCCGGCCCGGGTCGAGGCGCTGTCCCTGGCCGCCGGCCTGCCGCGCTCGGCGGCGCACAGCCAGCTCGCCTCCGCGCTCGACGTGGTCATCCACCTCGGCCGGGGTCGCGACGGGCGCCGCAGGGTGCTGGAGCTCGGCGTGCCCGAGCGGGACGGGTCCGGTCACGTCGCGCTCCGCACCGCCGCGACCTTCGAGGCCGACCGCGTGGTGCGGGGGCCGGCCGCGGGGGCGCTCGCCGCCCGGCTCGGCTCGGTGGCGTGGTGAGCGCGTGGCTCGTCGCGCTGGTGGCCGGCATGGCCGTCGCGGCGCTCGTGCCGTCGGCGGGGCCGGTGCTGCGTCGTCCGGGCCGGTCGCGGCAGGGGTGGTCGGTCCCGGTCCCGGTCCTGGCCCGCCGCAGACGTGTCGCCGCCGACCAGGCGGCCGTGCTGGAGGTCTGCGACCTGCTGGCCGCCGACCTAGCGGCGGGGCGACCGCCCGACGCCGCCCTGGCCGCCGGCGCCGAGCGGTGGCCGCCGCTGGTCCCGGTCGTCGAGGCGATGCGGCTAGGGGCAGACGTCCCCGAGGCGATGCGCCGGCTTGCTGCCGAGCGACGTGGTGCGGCCGACCTCCGCTGGGTGGCTGGGGCGTGGCAGGTCGCCCAGCACTCCGGGCACGGGCTCGCCGCGGCGCTCGAGCGCACGGCCGCCGGCCTGCGCGCGCGTCGTCGTACGCGTCGCCTCGTCGACTCCGAGCTGGCGTCGGCCCGCTCGACGGCGCGGCTCGTCGCCTGCCTGCCCGTCGCGGTGCTGCTGATGGGATCCGGCGCYGGCTCCGACCCGTGGTCCTTCCTGCTGGGGACGCCGGTCGGCTGGGTCTGCGGCGCCGCCGGGCTCACGCTCGTCGCCCTCGGACTGTGGTGGATCGAGCGACTCGCCGACCAGGCCGCGGCGCCGTGACCTGGCTGAGCGTCGTGTGCGCGTCGCTGGCGGTCGCGGTGCTGGTCCCGTCGGTCCCGCGGAGCGTCCGGCGGCGCCGGGCCTCGTCGCTCGGCCTGCGTCCGCTCGCGGTCGGGGGCGTCGCGATCGGCGCCTGGTTGTTCGTGGGCGGGATGGCCGGGGTGCTGGTCGCGGCGGTGGCCGCCGCACTCGCCCGGCACGTGCTCGCCGCGGCGGAGGCTCCGTCGGCACGCCGCGAGCGGGAGGAGGTCGAGAGGACGCTGCCGCACCTCGTCGACCTGTTCGCCGCGATGCTGCGCGCCGGCTCCGAACCCGTCTCGGGCCTGGCCCGTGTGTGCGCTGCGCTTCCGGGCCCGGCGGCCGACCGGCTGGTGCCGGTCGTGGAGCAGGCCCGCTGGGGATCCGCCGGCGTCGAGGCGTGGTCGGTGGTCGCCGACGACCGGGAGCTCGCCCCGCTGGCCCGGGCGATGGTCCGCTCGCAGGTGTCGGGCGCGTCCGTCGTGCAGAGCGTCGAGCGGCTCGCCGACGAGCTCCAGCGGGAGTCGCTCGCCCGCGCCGAGGACGCGGCCCGGCGGGTCGGGGTGGCTGCGGCGATCCCGCTCGGTGCGTGCCTGCTCCCCGCGTTCATGCTGCTCGGCGTCGTGCCGACCGTGGCGTCGCTCTTCGGCTCGGTGAGCCCGTGACGGGCCGCTCGGCGTCCACAGGGCGGCGGATGTGGGCGTCCTCCACAGGCTCGCGCCCGCGGTCGTGCAGGCGGCCCGCGGTCCTCTCACGCTGGGTCTCGGTCGGGGTTCATCGGGAGCCCCGCGACGACAGGGGAACAGATGTTGGTCACGCGTCATCTCGGACGGAACAGGTGGGCCGGGTCGGGCAGGTGGGCCAGGTCCGGCAGGTCGGACATGGAGGCGGGCATCACGACAGCGGAGTACGCCGTGGGCACCGCTGCCGGCGCCGGGTTCGCCGGCCTGCTCTACACGCTGCTCACCGGCGCGTTCGGTGACCAGCTGCTGGGGCGGCTGTTCAAGCACGTCATGGGCCTGCTCGGCATCGGGTGAGCGCGGTGTGGTCTCGCGGGCGACGGACCCGACCGGAGTCGGGTGCGGCGACGGCGGAGCTCGCGCTGGGCATCCCGCTGCTCGTGGCGCTGACCGCCGGCCTGGTCTGGATGCTGGCGGTCGGCGCGGCACAGGTGCGCGTCATCGACGCCTCCCGCGAGGCCGCCCGCGCCGTTGCCCGCGGCGACGACATCGCCTCGGCGCAGGGCGTGGCCGTCCGGATCGCTCCCGAGGGTGCCCGCGTGCGCGTCGAGGTCGGTGAGTCCGACGTCGTGGTGACGACCAGCGCGAGGGTCACGGGCCCGGGTGGCCTGCTCGGCTCGCTTCCCGGCGTGACCGTGTCCGCGGAGGCCGTCGCGGTCGTGGAGGAGCCGTGATGCATGGAGGAGCCGTGATGCGCGGGGGAGGCGTCAGCAACGGAGCCGGGACCCGCGGGGACAGGGGCGGTGCGACGGTGCTCGTGGTGGCGATGGCGGGCGTGCTGATGTTCGTCATGGGCGGCCTGGCCGCGGCCGGCGGCCTCGTGACGGCCCAGCGCCGGGCCCAGGCGGCGGCCGACCTCACCGCGCTCGCGGGGGCGTCCGCGCTCGCGGACGTCGGCGGCCCGACGGACGCCTGCGCCGCGGCCGACCGGGTCGCGGGTCGCAACGCGGCCGTGCTCGATGCGTGCACACCCGACGGTCGAGCGATCCGGGTCACCGTCTCGGTGGCCGGTCCGGACGTCCCGTGGAAGGAGGTGAGGGTGACCGCCGAGGCGCGCGCCGGTCCCGGCTGACCCGGCTGACCCTGCCCCGTCCGCCGTCAGGGGGTGTCGTGACGCTCCGGGTCTTCGGTGCGGCGCTCGGCCTCGACCCGCTCGAGCTTCTGGTTGAGCTCGGTGAGCTCCTTGCGCTCACGGCGGTGGGCGAGGCTCCGCCTGGTGCCCCACTTGAGGATCGCGAAGCCCCACAGGATGGCCGCGCCGGCGGCGACGCCGACGAGGAACGACTCGAGGGTGGTGACGTCGAGGCCGAGGAGCTCGCCGCCCGACCCGGGCTCGCTGACGAAGAGGGCGGACAGCACGGCGATGCCGCCGAGGATCATGAGGCCGAGGCCGAGGATCACCATGAGCCGAATCTAGCCCTAACCGTCCACTCGAGGTGCCCCCGAGAGGAGGGCGTCGAGCAACAAGATCGCGCCGTCCTTGTCGAGGGGGTTGTTCTGGTTGCCGCACTTGGGCGACTGGATGCACGACGGGCAGCCGTTGCCGCACTCGCAGCTCGCGATCGCCTCGCGCGTGGCGGTCAGCCAGGCGACCGCCGTGTGGAACCCGCGCTCGGAGAATCCGGCCCCGCCCGGGTGGCCGTCGTACACGAAGACGGTCAGCACACCGGTGTCGGCGTGGCGGGCCGTGGAGACGCCGCCGATGTCCCAGCGGTCGCACGTCGCGAAGAGGGGCAGGAGGCCGATCGAGCAGTGCTCGGCCGCGTGGGCCGCGCCCGGCACGTCGAGCGTGGCGAGGCCGGCCTCGGCGACGACGTCGTCGGGGACCGTCCACCACACCGCCGTCGTCCGCAGGGTGCGCTCGGGCAGGTCGAGCGGCTCCTCCGACAGCACCTCGCCACCGGGCTGGCGCCGTCTGAGGAAGGAGACCACCTGGTGCGACACGTCGACCTCGCCGAGGGACAGCTCGCACCCGCCCCACGAGCGGCGCTCGCGGGTGGCGACGATGCTGATGTCGGTGACCTCGCGCGCGGTGGTGGAGTACGACGGCTCGTCGCGGCGCATGGTCGCGACGTGGTGCTCGAGGTCGATGTCCTCGACCAGCCAGGTCTCGCCCTGGTGGACGTAGACCGCGCCCGGGTGCGCCTGGTTGTGGGCACCACCGGCGTCGACCGTGCCGACGACCCGGCCGGTGCCGGACTCGATCAGCTGCACGGGCGACCCGCCTGCCGACCGGATGTCGGCAAGGTCGGCCGCCCGGCCCCGGTCGGTCCAGAACCAGCCGCGCGGTCGCCGGCGCAACAGCCCGAGGGTCGTCAGCTCGTCGACGACCTCGCGGGCGGTGGGTCCGAAGAGCGGCAGGTCGGCCTCGGTGAGCGGCTGCTCCTGCGCGGCCGCGCAGAGGTGCGGACCCATGACGTGCGGGTTCGACGGGTCGAAGACGGACGCCTCGACCGGGGCGCCGATGAGCTTGTCGGGGTGGGTGACCAGGTAGGTGTCGAGCGGGTCGTCCTTCGCGACCAGCACCCCGAGCGCGTCCTGCGCGCCACGTCCGGCCCGCCCGACCTGCTGCCAGAACGCCGCCCGGGTCCCCGGGAAGCCGGCGATGAGCACGGCGTCGAGCCCGCTGATGTCGATGCCGAGCTCGAGCGCGTTGGTCGCGGCGAGCCCGATCAGGTCGCCGCGGCGCAGCGCCGCCTCGAGCGCCCGGCGCTCCTCGGGGAGGTAGCCGCCGCGGTAGGCCGCGACCCGGTCCGGCAGCGACGGGTCGACCTCGGCGAGCAGCTCGGACGCCGACAGGGCCACCTGCTCGGCTCCGCGCCGCGAGCGGATGAAGGCCAGGGTGCGCACGTCCTCGGCGACGAGGTCGGCGAGCAGGTCGGCGACCTCCGAGGACGCGGCCCGGCGCACCGGAGCACCGTTCTCGCCGGCGTGCGAGGTGAAGGGGGGTTCCCACAGCAGCAGCGACACCTGCCCGCGCGGGGAGTCGTCGCGGGTCAGCGCGACCACGTCGAGCCCGGTCAGCCGCGACGCGGTGACCTCCGGCTCCGCGACCGTCGCCGAGGCGAGCACGAACGTCGGGTGGGCGCCGTACATCGCGCACACCCGTCGCAGGCGCCGCAGCACGTGGGAGACGTGCGCCCCGAACACGCCGCGGTAGTGGTGGCACTCGTCGACGACGACGTACGTCAACGACCCGAGCAGCCGCGACCACCGGTGGTGCGAGGGGAGCAGTGACCGGTGGAGCATGTCGGGGTTGGTGAGGACGTACTCGCCGAAGTCGCGCGTCCAGTCCCGCTCCTCGCGCGAGCTGTCGCCGTCGTGCGCCGCGAGTCGTACGTCGAGGCCCAGTGACGACAGGCCGGCGAGCTGGTCGTGGGCCAGCGCCTTGGTCGGAGCGAGGTAGAGCACCGACGCACCCCGCTCGCCGCGCGGCCCGCGGGCCGCGCGGATCGCCGACAGCGCCGGCAGCTGGTAGGCCAGAGACTTTCCCGACGCCGTGCCCGTCGCGACGATCACGTGGTCGCCGGCGTGGGCCGCGTCGGCCGCGACGACCTGGTGCCGCCACGGTCGCGCCACGCCCTGGGCGGCGTACGCCCCGCGGACGTCGTCGGGCACCCACTCCGGCCAGTCCTCGTGCACCGCCTCGCGGGCCGGCAGCACCTCCAGGTGGCGCAGCCGGTCCTCCCGTCCGGGCACGCCGGCCAGTCGACGCACGAGCGTGTCGACCGGCGGCGGGACGCCGGGGCGGGAGGGCTTCACCTCGTGAAGTCTGGCAAAGGGCGGGGACGCCGCCCGAGGCGGCGTCGGGTGTGATGTGCGGAGGAGTCCTGCGAAACCCTTGTGACTCGTGGTTTGATACCACCCGAAGGAACGAAGGGGCACCTGCGTGCCCGTAGGCGCACTGTCCGAACGAGTTCGGGGACCGGGGAGCAGTCGTGGATCTCACCCTTGCGACACGCGAGGTGGACGGCCGTGCCGTCGTTGCCGTGGGCGGCGAGATCGACGTCTACACAGCGCCCAAGCTGCGTGACTGCATCACCGAGCTCGTCGGTGCCGGCACCTACGACATCGTCATCGACCTCGAGGCCGTCGAGTTCCTCGACTCCACCGGCCTCGGCGTGCTCGTCGGCGGGCTGAAGAAGGTCCGCGCCCACGACGGCTCGCTCGACCTGGTCTGCACCCAGGAGCGACTGCTCAAGATCTTCCGCATCACCGGCCTCGCCAAGGTGTTCGTGATCCACGACTCCGTCGGCCTCGCGCCCGGCGCCTGAGCCTGACCGAGGCCCGTCGTCACCCCTCCGGACGTGTCCGGAGGGGTTTTTTCACGTTCGAATCGCACGGCCCGGTGTGGTGTGGGTCACGCCGCTCCGTGATCTGGGTCACGTCTGCGTAGACTCCGGCGCGTTCACGGATCTTTTCCAGTCCTAGGAGGACACGCATGACGGGGATCTTGCCCGCGGTCGTCGTGACGCCTGAGCTCGAAGGTGCCAACCTCGTCCTGGTCGTCGTCGTCGCCCTGATCGCGCTCGGCGCGCTCGGGATGGCCGCGATGTTCAGGTCGCAGGTGATGGCCGCAGGCGAAGGCACCGACAGCATGAAGACCATCGCCCAGGCCGTCCAGGAGGGCGCCAACGCCTACCTGACCCGGCAGTTCCGGACCCTGGCCATCTTCGCGGCGATCGCGTTCTTCGCGCTGCTCGTGCTGCCGGCCGACGACACCACCGTTCGCATCTTCCGCTCGGTGTTCTTCATCGTCGGAGCGGGCTTCTCGGCTGCTGTGGGCTATCTCGGCATGAACCTCGCGGTGCGCGCGAACCTGCGCGTCGCCGCGGCCGCGGAGACCACCGGCCGCGAGCCGGCCATGACGATCGGCCTGCGCACGGGCGCGATGGTCGGCATGCTCACCGTCGGTCTCGGCCTGCTCGGAGCCAGCCTCGTCGTGCTGTTCTTCCAGGACGAGGCGCCCCACGTGCTCGAGGGCTTCGGCTTCGGTGCCGCCCTCCTCGCCATGTTCATGCGTGTCGGCGGCGGCATCTTCACCAAGGCGGCAGACGTCGGCGCCGACCTCGTCGGCAAGGTCGAGCAGGGCATTCCCGAGGACGACCCGCGCAACGCCGCGACGATCGCCGACAACGTCGGTGACAACGTCGGCGACTGCGCCGGCATGGCCGCCGACCTCTTCGAGTCGTACGCCGTCACACTGGTCGCCGCGCTGATCCTCGGCTCGCAGGCCTTCGGTGACAAGGGACTCGTCTTCCCGCTGCTGATCCCCGCCATCGGTGCCCTCACCGCGGTCGCGGGCGTCTACCTGACCAAGCCCAAGGCAGGCGAGAACGGCCTGACCACGATCAACAAGTCGTTCTACCTCTCCTCCGGCATCGCCGCCGTCGCGAGCGTGGTCCTGTCGTACCTCTACCTGCCGAGCAGCTTCGCGGAGTTCACCAACATCGCCGGCGACCTCACCAGTGCCGACGGTGACCCCCGCTTCATCGCCTCCTCCGCAGTGGTCATCGGCATCGTGATGTCGGCCGGCATCCTGGCCCTGACCGGTTACTACACCGGAACGGAGTACCGCCCGGTCAAGGACGTCGGCAAGACCTCCCTGACCGGCCCGGCCACGGTCATCCTGTCCGGACTCTCGGTCGGCTTCGAGTCGGCCGTCTACACCACGCTGGTCATCGGCGCCGCCGTCTTCGGCGCCTACCTCCTCGGCGGCGCGGCCCTCACGGTGTCGCTCTTCGCCGTGGCACTGGCCGGGTGCGGACTGCTCACCACCGTCGGCGTCATCGTCGCGATGGACACGTTCGGTCCGGTCTCCGACAACGCCCAGGGCATCGCCGAGATGTCGGGCGACGTCAGCCCCGAGGGCGCGCAGATCCTCACCGAGCTCGACGCCGTCGGCAACACCACCAAGGCCATCACCAAGGGCATCGCGATCGCGACGGCCGTCCTGGCCGCGACCGCGCTCTTCGGGTCGTACGCCACCTCGGTGTTCGAGTCGCTCCGCGATGCCAACGTCGGCCCCGACGAGGCCTACCTGCTGGACTTCAGCGTCTTCAACCCGGCGGTCATCGTCGGCGTGCTGCTCGGTGCGGCCGTGGTGTTCCTCTTCTCCGGCCTCGCCATCAACGCGGTCGCCCGCGCGGCCGGTGCGGTCGTCATGGAGGTGCGCCGCCAGTTCCGCGAGATCCCCGGCATCATGGAGGGCACCGGCCGTCCGGAGTACGGCAAGGTCGTCGACATCGTCACAAAGGACTCGCTGCGCGAGCTCGTGACGCCCGGCATCCTGGCCGTCCTGGCGCCGATCGCCGTGGGCTTCGGCCTCGGTGCGACCGCGCTGGCCGGCTTCCTCGCCGGCGCCATCGGCACCGGCACCCTCATGGCCGTGTTCCTGGCCAACGCCGGTGGGGCGTGGGACAACGCCAAGAAGCTCGTCGAGGACGGCCACCACGGCGGCAAGGGCTCGGCCTCCCACGAGGCCACGATCATCGGCGACACCGTCGGGGACCCGTTCAAGGACACCGCCGGCCCGGCCATCAACCCGCTCATCAAGGTGATGAACCTCGTCTCGCTGCTCATCGCGAGCGCCGTCGTCTCCCTGAGCGTCGGCGAGGACCAGAGCGACGTCCTTCGCATCGTGATCGCGCTCGTCGCGGTCGCGATCATCGCCGGCGCGGTGATCATCTCCAAGCGGCGCGAGGTCGCCATCGCCGACGACGGCGACAACACCGGCTCGTCGTCCTTCACCCACCACGCCTGACCCAGCTCCACCTCTGCAGACGTCATGGCGGCTGGTCGCTCCGGCGACCGGCCGCCATGACGTCATTTCGTGGCACGCGTTGTCTGCAAGGCTGGGACCATGCCGTCCGACCTCGACTTCGCCGGGCCCCTGCGCGAGGCCCTGCTCGCCGCCGACTTCACCTACGACCGGGTCGCCGAGGCGATCGGCGAGGAGGCGCACCGGGCGCTCGGGCGCAACGAGACCCTCCCCGCGTTGCGTCGTACGACGTCGGGCGCGCCCATCGACACCCTGGTCCGGCTCTTCCTGCTGCAGACCCCGGTCGCCGGCGACGACGCGGAGCGGGCGCTCCCCGGCCTGGTCGACCGGCTCTGCAACGCCGGCCTGCTGGAGCAGAGCGTCAGCGAGGTCGCGGCCCGGACCGACTGCCGGCCCTACGCCACCTCGGAGGAAGGACGGGATCGTGACCTCTGGGTCGTCTCCGACCTGACGCCCGGGCTCGACGGAGCCCCGGTCGCGGTGGGCCCCGACCACGTCCTGGGCATCTCGAGCGCCTCGACGAGCCTGGCGCAGCTGACGATGCGTGAGCCGGTCGGCAGCGCGCTCGACCTCGGCACCGGGTGCGGCGTGCAGGCGCTGCACCTCGCCGCGCACTCGCGCTCGGTCGTCGCGACCGACGTCAACGAGCGCGCGCTCTGGATGACCCGGCTCAACGCAGCGCTCAACCAGGTCGAGGTCGACGTCCGCGACGGCTCGTTCTTCGAGCCGGTGGCCGGCGAGCGCTTCGACCTGATCGCCACCAACCCGCCGTTCGTGATCTCCCCGGCGACCGGCGAGCGGCTGGTCTACCGCGACTCCGGCCTCCCCGGCGACCGCGTCGTCGAGCACATCGTGCGCACCGGGCCCGACCACCTCACCGACGGTGGCTGGCTGCAGGTCCTCGCCAACTGGGCGATCGTCGACGGCCGGCCGTGGGACGAGCGGCTCGGGTCGTGGCTGCGCGACGACTGCGACGCGCTGGTCGTGCAGCGCGAGACACTGGACCCGTCGGCCTACGTCGAGCTGTGGCTCAAGGACAGCGGCCACCACGGGCGTCCCGACTACGCCCGGCGCTACGACACCTGGCTGTCGTGGCTCGAGGAGACCGGCATCGAGGGTGTCGGCTTCGGCTGGATCAACGTCCGGCTGGGCGGGGGAGGTCGCCACGACCTCCTCGAGTGGCCGTACGACGTCGAGCAGCCCATCGGCCCGGCGATCCACGAGTGGGGCCGGGCGGCGACGGCGCTGCGCGGGCTCACCGACGACGAGCTGCTCCGCAGCGTGCTGCGCGCCCGGGAGGACGTCCAGCAGGAGACGGTCGGCCGGCCGGGCGCGGAGGACCCGGAGGCGATCGTGCTCCGCCAGCAGCGCGGCTTCCGGCGCGCGCGGACGGCCGACACCGTCGAGGCCGCCCTCGTCGGCGCCAGCGACGGCGACCTGACGCTCGGCCAGCTGCTCGGGGCGATCGCCGTGCTGCTGCAGCGCGACGAGGCCGACCTGCGCCAGACCTACCTGCCGGTCGTGCGGGAGCTGGTGGGAGAGGGCTTCCTGGTCCTCGACTGAGGCCCGGTGGGTCGCGGTCGCGTGCGTACGTCTAACGCGGCTGGCCTCACCGCTGCGGGTGGTCTCCGGAGCGACGTACTTGTGTCGACAGGCGAGCAGAAGTCGCTTGCTCGTTGACGTGACGCCGGTCACGTGCCTACGTTGCTAGCTGGCTCCCAGCCATCTCGGGAACAGGAGACCCCCCAATGAAGCATCCTCACCGTGTAGGGCTCACCGCCGCCGTCGGCGCCGCGCTCTGCCTGCCCATGCTGGCGGTGACCACCGCGGCCACCGCCCACGAAGGCCACGACGACACCGCCCCACCCCCGCCCGCCGGAGCGTTCCAGAAGGTCACCCTCAACGACCGCCCGGGCGAGGCCATCGACCTCGCGGTGCTGCCCGACGGCGACGTCCTGCACACCACGCGCGCCGGTGTCATCTGGCACAACGACGCCGACACCGGCGTCAACAGCGTCGCCGGCCGCATCCCGGTCTACCTCCACGACGAGGAGGGCCTCCAGAGCATCGCCCTGGACCCGGGCTACGACGGCAAGAGGAACAAGTGGATCTACCTCTACTACTCGCCGCCGCTCGACACCCCCGCGGACGACCCGGCGACCGCCTCCATCAACGAGGGCGACGCCCCGGAGACCGGCACGGCGGCCGACTTCGCTCCCTACAAGGGCCACCTGACGGTCTCCCGGTTCCGCTTCTCCGGCGGCCAGGTGGACGTCGGCTCGGAGCAGAAGGTGCTCGACGTCCCCGTCGACCGGGGCATCTGCTGCCACGTCGGCGGTGACATCGTCTTCGACTCGGCGGGCAACCTGATCCTGTCGACCGGCGACGACACCAACCCGTTCCAGTCCGACGGCTACGTGCCGCTCGACGAGCGCCCCGACCGCAACCCGGCCTTCGACGCCCAGCGCACGTCGGCCAACACCAACGACCTGCGCGGCAAGATCCTGCGGATCACGCCCAAGGCCGGCGGCGGCTACACGATCCCCGAGGGCAACCTGTTCGCCCCGGGCACGCCGAAGACCCGCCCGGAGATCTACTCGATGGGCTGGCGCAACCCGTTCCGCATCGAGATCGACCCCGACACCGACGACATCTGGGTCGCCGACTACTCGCCCGACGCCCGGGCCGCCAACCCCAACCGGGGCCCCGCCGGCCACGGCAAGTGGGCGGTCGTGGACAAGCCGTCCAACTACGGCTGGCCCTACTGCGCCACCGCCGAGCTGCCCTACAACGACTTCGACTTCGCCACCCGCACGAGTGGCGCGAAGTTCAACTGCGACGCCCCGGTCAACGACTCGATCCACAACACCGGCCTGCGTGAGCTGCCGGCCGTGGAGCAGCCGGAGGTCTGGTACTCGTACGGTCTCTCGTCCGAGTTCCCCGAGCTCGAGACCGGAGGCATCGGCCCGATGGCCGGCCCCGCCTACCAGTTCGACCGCAAGGCCACCAAGGGCCGCAACCCTGTCGCCTGGCCCAAGCGTTACGACGACACCCCGCTGTTCTACGAGTGGACGCGTGACTACATCAAGGGCTTCCACCTCGACGACGGCGCGGTCGCCGCGATCGAGGACGTCGTCCCGGACATCGTGACCGACAACCCGATGGACATGGAGTTCGGCCCCGACGGCGCGCTCTACGTGCTGGAGTACGGCGACGGCTACTTCGCGGAGAACCCCGACGCGCAGCTCTCCCGGATCGACTACATCGGCGAGGGCGGCAACCGCAGCCCGGTCCCGGCGATCGAGGCCGAGCCGACGGCGGGCAGGGCGCCGCTCACGGTCGCGTTCTCCAGCGACGGCACCACCGACCCGGACGGCGACACCAAGCTGAAGTACGCCTGGGACTTCGACGGTGACGGCAAGGTCGACAGCCGCAAGGCCAACGGCTCCTACACCTACACCGAGGACGGCAGCTACCGCGCCACGCTGACGGTGACCGACCAGGGCGGGCGCCGCGCCTCGGCAGACGTCGACATCGTCGTCGGCAACGAGGCCCCGGTCGTCGAGTTCGTCACCCCGGTGGCGGGCCAGGCGTTCAGCTTCGGCGACACCGTGACGTACGAGGTGAGGGTCACCGACGACGAGCCCGTGGACTGCAGCAGGGTCACCGTGACCTACGTGCTGGGCCACGACACGCACGGCCACCCGCAGTCCACGGCCTCGGGGTGCACCGGCTCGCTGACCACCTCGGTGCCCGAGGGTCACGACCCGGCGACGGACGACCTCGCGGCCGTCTTCGTCGCGGAGTACACCGACACCGGCTCCGAGCCCGGTCTCAGCGGTTCCGACGAGGTCGTCCTCGAGCCGGCCGGCTGATCGGAGGCGAGGCGGACCCGGGTCGCCCCGGGTCCGCCTCGGCCTCAGCCCCGCCCTTCCCGTCCACCCCAGACATCCCCAGAACCCCCCGAGAAAACCAGGAAGAAGGCAGCACATGTGTTTCGGATATGACGGCGACGCCGCTCTGCGCGAGTCGCTCGAGAGGAAGGGCGCCAGCCGCCGCGGCCTGCTCCGCGGTGCCGTGGCGGGCGCAGCAGGAGCCACCGTGCTCGCCGCGGGCTCCCCGGCCCTGGCAGCCAAGCCCAGCCAGCACCCCGGCCAGGGCCACGGCCACGGCCACGGACGGCAGAAGGAGGTTCCGAGCGACCTGATCAGCATCCAGCTCTACACGCTGCGCTCGGCCATGACGACCAACGCCAGTGTGCTGCAGCAGTTCGACCAGCTCGCGAAGTTCGGCTACGAGCGCGTGGAGCGGGCCGGTCTCTACCCGGCCGCCGGCCTCGACACCGCGGCCAAGCTCAAGGCGGAGCTCGACGCCCGTGGCATCTGGGCCTCGTCGAGCCACGACGGGATCAGCACCGTCGCCGGCGGCACCGACCTCGACCCGGTCGCGTTCAACAAGAAGCTGGACGACGCCAACACGTTCGGCCAGAAGTACATCAACGTGCCCTACCTCAACTCCAACGCCAAGGCGGACTGGCAGCGGTGGGCCGAGCAGATGAATATCGAGGCACGGGCCGCGAAGCGTCGCGGCCTGCGCTACGGCTATCACAACCACGCCCACGAGTTCACCATCGACCTCGGGGGCGGCGAGACGCCGTGGGAGATCCTCACCAGCACACTCGACCCCAAGTACGTGCACCTCGAGGTCGACCTCTACTGGGCCTACACCGGCGGCGTGAACACCGGCGCGGCCGACCCGCTGCAGTTCGCGATCGACGTGATCAACTCCGCTCCGCAGGAGGTCCGCCAGTACCACGTCAAGGACCGCCACGGCGCCGACGCCGTCGCGCTCTACAACCAGCAGCCCGGCGACATGGCCGACCTCGGTCTCGGTGTGATCGACTTCCCGACCATCTTCAAGGCCCACCAGGCCGAGGAGTACATCGTGGAGAACGACACCCCGGACTTCCGGCCGGCAGCGACCGCCAACACGGGGTTCCGCTACCTCGACGGTCTCGACTTCTGACCCGTCCGGCAGCCTGACCCGCTCGGGCCCCACGTCCTCGTGATGTGGGGCCCGAGCCGTGCCCGGGGCGTGCCCGCAGCGGCCCCTGTGGACGGGCGAGGGGTGGCGATCTCGCGAACTGGCGCTACCGTTGCCGCGCTGAGCAACACCGCAGCAAGAACTTGAGGGAGCAAACACACGTGGCAAAGCTCGTCATCGTCGAGTCCCCGGCCAAGGCCCGCACCATCGGCGGCTACCTGGGCGCGGACTACGTCGTCGAGTCCTCGATCGGTCACATCCGCGACCTGCCCAACAACGCCGCGGACACCCCGGCCAAGATCAAGGACAAGCCGTGGGGCCGGCTCGCGGTCGACGTCGACAACGGGTTCGAGCCCTACTACGTCGTGCCGCGCGACAAGAAGAGCCACATCGCCAAGCTGAAGAAGCTGGTCAAGGACGCCGACGCCCTCTACCTCGCCACCGATGAGGACCGCGAGGGCGAGGCGATCGCCTGGCACCTCCTCGACGAGCTCAAGCCGCCGAAGGGCCTGCCGGTCCACCGGATGGTCTTCCACGAGATCACCAAGGCGGCGATCCTCGCCGCGGTCGAGAACCCCCGCGAGATCAACGACGACCTCGTCGAGGCCCAGGAGGCGCGCCGCATCCTCGACCGCCTCTACGGCTACGAGGTCTCCCCGGTGCTGTGGAAGAAGGTCATGTCCGGCCTCTCCGCCGGCCGCGTCCAGTCCGTCGCGACCCGGCTGGTCGTCGACAAGGAGCGCGAGCGGATGAAGTTCCGCGTCGCCTCCTACTGGGACCTCGACGCCACCTTCGACGCCGGCACGGGCCACGACCCGCGGATGTTCCCCGCCAAGCTCTACAGCCTCGACGACGTCCGTGTCGCCCGTGGCGCCGACTTCGACAACACCGGCGAGCTGAAGGGCAAGGCCGAGCGCGCCCACCTCTCCCGCGCCGACGCCGAGGCGCTCGCCGCCGGCCTCAGCGACACGACGTACGACGTCCGCTCGGTCGAGTCCAAGCCCTACCGCCGCTCGCCCTACGCCCCCTTCCGCACCACCACGCTGCAGCAGGAGGCCAGCCGCAAGCTCGGGATGAGCGCCAGCGTGACGATGTCGGTCGCGCAGCGGCTCTACGAGAACGGCTTCATCACCTACATGCGTACGGACTCCACGACGCTCTCGGACGCAGCGGTGGGGGCCGCGCGCGACCAGGTGCGTGAGCTGTACGGCGCCGAGTACCTGCCCGACTCGCCGCGGACCTACGCCTCCAAGGTGAAGAACGCGCAGGAGGCGCACGAGGCGATCCGGCCGGCCGGCGAGTCGTTCCGCACCCCGGCGCAGACCGGGCTGTCGGGTGAGCAGTTCCGCCTCTACGAGCTGATCTGGATGCGCACCGTCGCCTCGCAGATGAAGGACGCGGTCGGCAACTCGGTGACGATCCGCATCGGTGGCACCGCCACCGACGGCCGCGACGTCGTCTTCAGCGCGAGCGGCCGCACGATCACGTTCCACGGCTTCCTCAAGGCCTACGTCGAGGACATCGACGACGCCTCGAAGCGCAAGGACGACGCCGAGACGCGCCTGCCCAACCTCGTCCAGGGTGCTGCGGTGTCCGCGGCGACGCTGACCCCCGAGGGCCACGAGACGAAGCCCCCCGCGCGTTACACCGAGGCGACGCTCATCAAGGAGCTCGAGGACCGCGAGATCGGCCGCCCGTCGACCTACGCCTCGATCATCGGCACCATCCTCAACCGCGGCTACGTCTACAAGAAGGGCACCGCGCTGGTGCCGGCGTGGCTGGCGTTCTCGGTGATCCGGCTGCTCGAGGAGCACTTCCCGCGCCAGGTGTCCTACGAGTTCACCGCCGACATGGAGGACGTCCTCGACGAGATCGCCGGCGGCCGGAAGGACCGGGCCACCGAGCTCGGCGAGTTCTACTACGGCGCCGGTGAGGTGGTCGGCCTCAAGACCCTCGTGACCGAGCTCGGCGAGATCGACGCCAAGGAGATGGCGACCTTCCCGATCGGCGATGGCATCGACCTCCGCGTGGGCCGCTACGGCCCGTACGTCGAGGGCCCGGCCCCCGAGGACGGCGACGGCGCTCCGGTGCGCGCCAACGTGCCCGACGACCTGCCCCCCGACGAGCTCACCGTGGCCAAGGCCAAGGAGCTGCTGGCCAACCCGGCCGGCGAGGAGCAGGTGGTGGGCAACCACCCCGACACCGGCCTGCAGATCGTCGCCAAGAACGGCCGCTTCGGCCCCTACGTCACCGAGCTGCTGCCCGAGGACGCGCCCAAGTCGGCCAAGCCGCGCACGGGCTCGCTCTTCCAGTCGATGACCCTCGACACGGTCACGCTCGAGCAGGCGGTCCGGCTGCTCGACCTGCCGCGCATCGTCGGCACCGACGAGGACGGCACCGAGATCACCGCGCAGAACGGTCGCTACGGGCCCTACCTCAAGAAGGGCACCGACTCGCGCTCGCTGACCAGCGAGGACCAGATCTTCGACATCACCCTCGACCAGGCCAAGGCGATCTACGCCCAGCCCAAGCAGCGCGGTCGCGGCGCGGCCACCCCGCCGCTCAAGGAGCTCGGCAACGACCCCGTCTCCGGCCAGCCGGTGATCGTCAAGGCCGGCCGCTTCGGCGAGTACGTCACCGACGGCGAGTTCAACGCCACGCTCCGCAAGGACGACACCGTCGAGTCGATCACCCTCGAGCGCGCGGCCGAGCTGCTCGCCGAGCGGCGCGAGCGCGGCCCGGCCAAGAAGGCGGCCAAGAAGGGCGCGAAGAAGGCTCCTGCCAAGAAGGCGGCCGCGAAGAAGACGACCGCCAAGAAGACCGCGGCGAAGACGACGACGGCGAAGAAGGCCGCCAAGAAGTCCTGACGACCGTCGGACGGACCGAACGCGGCGGTTTGGCAGCGTCGTACGCCTGACGAGCGCGCCGCGACAGACGTCTGGTCCGTCCGACCGCCGGGGCCGAGGTTCATCCGTTGGTCTCTGGCTCCCACACCGTGCTTGCTGGTGGGGTGGACGCGACGGTGGGACGCGTGACCATGGGGGGATCGCGCCGCCGCGGACGGAAGTGACACGACCGATGGCCCGTGCCCGCCTTGCCCTGCTCACCGCGCTCACGTTGCTGGTATGCCCGCTCCTCGTCATGTCCGGTACGACGCCCGCGCACGCCGCGGTGAGCGTGTTCCCCGTGCCGACCAGCAACGCCGGGCTGGAGCGCATCGTCACCGCGCCCGACGGCAGCATGTGGTTCGTCGAGTCCGAGGTGGGCAAGATCGGGCGGATCACGACCTCGGGCGAGATCCAGGAGTACCGGCTCCCCCCGACCACGACCGGCAGCGTCGACGGCAGCGTGATGGGCATCGACGTCGGGTCCGACGGCGTGGTGTGGGTGACCTACGACTACGGGCGGAAGATCCTGTCCTACAACCCGGCGACGGGCGTGGCGACCGACTACGGCCTCGGCTCCTCCCCGTACGGCGGTGCCGTGCGCGTGGGCCTCGACGGCCGGGTCTTCGTGACGATGAACTTCGACGACTCGGGCATCGCGTCGCGCGCGCCGGGCGCGGCCGGGTTCTTCTGGTCGGCCAACGCCCCGGCCTGCGACGACGTTCTCGGCCGGGCCGCCGACGGCAGCATGTGGTGCCAGGGAGGCCGGGCGGCCGGCATGGACACGGTCGTCAAGGTCAACGCCGACGCGACGGGCGGCACGACGTACCCGCTGCCGAGCGACGCGACCTACCCGAACGCCCTCGCCGCCGGCCCGGTCGGCTCGATCTGGTTCACCCGCAGCAGCAGCGGCACGATCTTCACCAGCCCCAACAGCGGGTCGATCGGCTACCTCGACGCAGCCACCGGCGCGACCAGGATCTGGCAGACCGGCTCGCGGTCGGCTCCCGACGACCTGGTGCTCGGGCCCGACGGCAACATGTGGTTCACCAACATGGGCGCCGCGCCCGGCATCGGCCACATCTCGGCCAGTGGTGTCGGCGCCGTCAGCTCGGTCGGCAACTACCAGCCGACGTCCCTCACGTTCGGCCCCGACGGTGCGATCTGGTTCACCGATGCCGTGAACAACTCGATCGTCCGGGTGACCACCGACCAGCTCGGCACCACCAACGTCGACCTCGGCAACGGGGTCACGATGGTCTCGCCGACGGTCCCCCCGACCCCGCCGCCGGCCGTCGCTGCCGCCGCCGGCACGCTGCCCAAGGTCAAGGGCATCGCCAAGGTGAAGAAGGGCCGGCTCGCGGTTCCCGTCGCCTGCCCGGCGAGCGCGACGGGCGGCTGCGCCGGCAAGGTCGGGCTCGAGACCGCCAAGGGCGGCAAGGCGCTCGCGAAGCAGAAGACCTACAAGGTCGCGGCCGGCAAGAAGGCCAAGGTCAAGGTGAAGCTGTCGAAGAAGGGCCTGCGGCTCGTCCGGCCCGGGCGTACGACGAAGGTGCGGGTCGAGCTGACCCTGCCCGGGTCGAAGAAGGTGCAGGTGAAGCGGACGATCAAGGTCCGGCGAGGCTGACCGGGGAGCGTGTCCCACCCCGCCCGTAGGGTGTGCCACGTGAATGCAGGGGTCTATGCCGAGCACGGGCTCTTCGTGTGCTTCGAGGGGGGCGAGGGGGCCGGCAAGTCCACCCAGTCGCGCCTGCTGCGCGACTGGCTCGTCGAGCGCGGCCAGGCCGTCCTGCTCACCTTCGAGCCCGGTGACACGTCGGTCGGCAAGGAGCTGCGGCGCATCGTCCTCGACCCGGCGACCGGTGACCTGTCCGACCGCACGGAGGCCCTGCTCTATGCGGCCGACAAGGCCGAGCACGTCGACCACGTCGTCCTGCCCGCGCTCGCGCGCGGCGAGGTCGTGATCACCGACCGCTACGTCGACTCGACGCTGGCCTACCAGGGTGCGGGCCGCACGCTCGACGTGGCCGAGGTCGAGGCCGTCGCGCGCTGGGCCACCGGCGACCTCCGCCCGCACCTCACCGTCGTCCTCGACCTCGAGCCTCAGGCCGGGCTCGACCGGTTCACCGGCCGCGACCGGATCGAGGGGCAGTCGCTGGAGTTCCACCAGCGGGTGCGGCAGGGGTTCCTCGGGCTGGCCGCCGCCGACCCCGACCACTACGTCGTACTCGATGCGCGCGCCCCGATCGGCCAGATCGCCGCCGCGATCCAGCAGCGGGTCGCGCCCCTCCTGGAGCGCGCGTGACCACCCCGACCAGTCCCGCGACCCGCACCGTCTGGTCCGACCTCGTCGGCCAGCGTCCGACCATCGAGGTCCTCCAGCACGCCGCCGCCGGGGTCGGCATGACCCACGCGTGGCTGTTCACCGGGCCGCCGGGCTCCGGCCGGTCCAACGTGGCCCGCGCCTTCGCGACGGCGCTGCAGTGCGAGAAGCGGACCGGGTGCGGCGAGTGCGAGGCGTGCCGCCTCGGCACCAACGGCACCCACCCCGACATCACCTGGGTGAAGTCGGAGACCTCCGTGCTCTACGTCGACGACATGCGCGACCTGGTGCTGTCGGCGGCGAAGTTCCCGGCGATCGGGCGCTGGCAGATCGTGGTGATCGAGGACGCCGACCGGCTCGGCACCCCGGAGAACCCGCGCACCGGCAACGCGCTCCTCAAGGCGATCGAGGAGCCCACGCCCAAGACGATCTGGCTGCTGTGCGCGCCGACCGTGCAGGACGTGCTCCCGACGATCCGCTCCCGGTGCCGCACGCTGACGCTCGCGACGCCCGGCACTCGTGACGTCGCCGCCTTCCTGACCCGCAGCGACGGCATCTCCGAGACGATGGCCGGCTTCGCCGCGCGCGCCAGCCAGGGGCACATCGGCCGCGCCCGCGCGCTCGCCCTCGACGAGGAGACCCGCACCCGCCGCCGCGAGGTGATCAGCATCCCGGCCCGCCTGACGTCGCTGGGCTCCTGCATGACCGCGGCGACCAACCTCGCCGAGCTCGCGAAGGAGGAGACCGAGGCGATCACCGCCGACGCCGAGAGGCGCGAGCTGCAGGAGCTGCAGGCGATCTTCGGCAGCGAGCGCAAGGACACCACGAGCCGCTCCTACCGCGCAGCCCTGGCCGGGCTGGAGAAGCTTCAGAAGCAGAAGGCCAAGCGCCGCGTGCTCGACGTGATCGACCGCGCGCTGATGGACCTGGTCTCGGTCTACCGCGACGCGATCGCGCTGTCTGTCGGTGCGCCCGGGCTGCTCGTCAACGAGGAGCTGCGCGGCGACGTGCAGGTCGTCGCGCGGGCGGCCTCGCCCGAGGAGCTGCTGCGGATGATCGACGCGATCTTCACCGCGCGCGAGCAGATGTTGGAGTTCAACGTGCCGCCCCAGCTGGCACTGGAGTCGATGACGGTCGCGCTGCGGCTGCCCGGAGGACGTTGATGAAGAAGGCCGTCGCGGTGATCGCCGTGCTCGCACTGGCGCTCACCGCCTTCGTCGCGGTCGGACTCGCCATCCAGGGCGCCACGCCCGACTCGCCGGCCGCGGAGCCGACCCCGTCGCCGACGACACCGCCGCCGGCGGCCGTCACCGAGGCGCCGACCCCCGAGCTCGCCGAGCTCTACTCCCAGCGCATCGACTGGCAGCCCTGCGAGACCGATGACGACCAGGACTGCGGCTTCCTCACGGTGCCGGTCGACTACGCCGACCCGCAGGGGGAGACGATCGACCTGGCGCTGCTCCGCGTGCCGGCCAAGGGCTCGCGCGTCGGCTCCCTCGTGGTGAACCCGGGCGGTCCCGGCGCCCGCGGGACGACGTACGCCGCCGCGGGTGGGCAGGTGTTCCGCGAGCCGCTGCTCGACGGCTTCGACATCGTCGGCTTCGACCCGCGCGGGGTCGGGGCCTCGGCCCCGGTCGACTGCCTCAGCGACGCCGAGCTCGACGACTACCTCGGCGGCGACCCGACCCCCGACACGGCCGAGGAGCGCGCGGACTACCGCTCGACGGTGCTGTCCTTCGGCCCGGGTTGCGTCGCCGGCTCCGGCCCGGTCGTCGGCCACGTGACCACGATCGAGGCGGCCCGCGACATGGACGTGCTCCGCTCGGCGCTGGGGGAGGAGACGCTGAGCTACTTCGGTGCCTCATACGGCACCAAGCTCGGCGCGACCTACGCCGAGCTGTTCCCCGACAAGGTCGGGCGCTTCGTCCTCGACGGCGCCGTCGACGTCTCCCTCGACGCCAAGTCGATGGCGCTCGAGCAGGCCACCGGGTTCGAGACCGCACTGCGGGCCTACGTGCAGAACTGCCTCGACACGACCGACAACTGCTTCCTCGGCGACACCGTCGACGAGGGCCTGGCCACGATCACCGGGCTGCTCGAGTCGATCGAGGAGGAGCCGCTGCCCGCGGGCGACCGCGAGCTGACCATCGGCAACGCGTTCTACGGCGTCATCACCCCGCTCTACAACCGCGACTACTGGTTCCTGCTCAGCACGGCGCTCGCCTCTGCGCTGGACGGCAAGGGCTCGGCGCTGATGTCGCTGGCCGACGCCTACGCCTCGCGCAACCCCGACGGCAGCTACGCCGACAACTCGGTGGAGGCCAACTACTCGATCAACTGCCTCGACGACCCGACGTCCGTGCCGTTCGGCACCGTGTCCTCGCTGTTCCCGGAGTTCGAGGAGGCCTCGCCGACCTTCGGCCGGATCTTCGCCTGGGGGATGGCCCTGTGCCGTGGAGTCGACGTGTCGTCCAGCGAGGAGCCGCTGACGATCCGGGGCGAGGGCGCGGCGCCGATCGTGGTCCTCGGCACCAGCCGCGACCCCGCGACGCCGCTGAAGTGGGCCGAGGCCCTTTCGGCCCAGCTCGACTCCGGGGTGCTCGTCGAGCGCGACGGCGACGGCCACACGGCCTACAACGCCGGCAACGAGTGCATCGACACGCTCGTCGAGGACTACCTCCTCGACGGCGACGTGCCCGCCGACGGCACGACCTGCTGACACCCTCGCTCGGCTGCGTCATACCGATCGGCACTCATACGTGCGCCTTCGCATGACGCAGTGGGGACCTTCGGCCCTACGATGTGCCGGCGCGGCTGCCTAACGTCGAGACATGGCGTACGTCGACGCGCGGTGCCCGCTGCGGCCCGGTGACATGTGCAGCCTGTGCGTGCCCGGAGCCACCGGCCCGGCGGACTGCCCGACCGTGGCCGAGGTGATGCGCGACCCGGCGCTTCGCGAGCGGCTGGCCGAGCTGAGACTGGAGGTCGCCGCCGGCTGACCGGTGGTCGAGGAAGCCGCTGCGCGACCTCCTCGACCAGCGGAGGTGGTCAGCCCTCGAGCGCGGCGTCGAGCGTGATGTCGACGGCGGCGAGTGCCTTGCTGATCGGGCAGTCGGCCTTGGCTTTCTCGGCGGCCTGCTTGAACGCGGCGTCGTCGAGGCCGTCGACCTCGCCGCGCACCTTGAGCACGATGCCGGTCAGCTTGAAGCCGCCGGCCTCCTTGTCGGCACCGAGCGTCACGTCGGCGGAGACGTCGAGCGCCTGGACCGTGCCACCGGCCTCGGTGACGAGGTTGGACAGCGACATCGCGTAGCAGGCGGAGTGGGCCGCGGCGACGAGCTCCTCAGGACTCGTGGTCCCGTCGGCGTCCTCGGCGGCGCGCTTGGGGAAGTTCACGTCGAAGGTGCCGGCGCCGGAGCTGGTGAGCTCCACCTGGCCGGATCCGTCCTGGAGTCCGCCGTTCCATGCCGTGCGTGCGGAGCGAGTGGGCATCGTGCCTCCTGAGGTGGTTCGGTGCGGTCGCTGTCGAACGTAGCCGGTGTGCCCCACCCCGTGATTTCTGCCAGACGAACGCTCTCCGTATACTCGCCTCCGGTCCACCGAGCGCGCTCGGCGGGCCACGCCGCCTTAGCTCAGTCGGTAGAGCGAGTCACTCGTAATGACTAGGTCGTCAGTTCGATTCTGACAGGCGGCTCCGACGCCCCCGGGGACCCGAGACCCTGGGGGCGTCTCTGCTCTGCGGGGTCACTGTGCGCCGGTGAAGCCGTGCTGCCGCCACGCCTCGTAGACCACCACGGCCGCGGAGTTGGACAGGTTGAGCGACCGGCGCCCGGCGATCATCGGGATCCGGAGCCGGTCGGTGACCCGCTCGTGGGTCAGCACCTCGGGCGGCAGGCCGGTCGGCTCGGGGCCGAAGAGCAGCACGTCGTCCGGCTCGAACGCCACGTCGGTGTGCCAGCGGGTGGCGCGGGCGGTGAAGGCGTACACCCGTGACCCGGCCAGTGCGTCGCTCCCGAGCGCGGTGTCCAGGTCGGGGTGCACGACCACCGACGCCAGGTCGTGGTAGTCCAGACCGGCGCGCTTGAGCTGGGGCTCCGACAGGTCGAAGCCGAGGGGCTCGACGAGGTGCAGGGTCGCGCCGGTCCCCGCCACCATCCGGATGGCGTTGCCGGTGTTGGGCGGGATCCGGGGCTCGAGGAACATCACGTGGAACACGGGGTCAGCCTCACATCCCGCGGGTGCGCACCGTTCGCGGCACCTGCTCCAAGCGCTGGCGTGTCCACGGTCGCGACTGAGACCATGGCGGCTCGCCCGACTCGGACGGGGAAGTGGATCATGCTCGACACCGACAGCCTGCGCATCTCCTTCGCCCTCGAGGCGCTTGTCCTGCTGGTGCTCTTCCTCGCGATCACCTACCGGATCGGCCGGTCCGCCTACGCGGCGTGGTGGTGCGCGTCCCTCGTGGCCTTCCTCGTCGGCGCCGTGGCATTCCTCCTCAGCGGAACCGTCCACCAGGTGTGGGCGATCCCGCTGGGCAACGCCCTCATCGCCTTCGGCGTGGGCTGCGTGTGGGCGGGCGCCCGGTCCCTGCGACAGCTCTCGCTCCCGTGGCGGCTCCTGCTCATCGCACCCGCCGTGGTGGTGATCGCGACGACGCTGGGCGGCCCGGGTGGCGACGTGTGGGCGGGCGGAGCGACCTTCCTCGCGGCGATGTGGATCCAGTTCGCCCTGGCGGCCCGCGAGCTCTGGCGCCTGGTGGCCGAGAGCTACGCCGCGCAGGTCGACGGCGGCTCGTACCGCGCATCGGTCTGGGCCCTCGCGGCCATGTCCAGCGGCGCGGCCGTGTTCTACCTCGGCCGCTGGATCGCGTTCCTGGTCGTCGGCCCCGGCGAGCCGCCGTTCACGACGGTCTTCGGCGAGGCGGTCACCACCCTCATCACCACCGCGCTGCTGGCCACGGTGTCGTTCGGCATGTCCACCCTGAGCGAGGAGCAGCAGAAGGCGGTGCTCCGCGACGCGGCGCACCGCGACGCTCTCACCGGACTGCTCAACCGGTCGGGCTTCGTGCACCACGCGGAGCTGGCGCTCCACGCCGGGAAGCGACACGGCACGTCCGGCTCGCTGATCATCGCCGACCTCGACCACTTCAAGCAGGTCAACGACGTCCACGGTCACCAGGCGGGCGACCACGCGCTCGTCGCCTTTGCCGACGCGTGCCGCAGCGCCGTACGAGTCAGCGACGTGGTGGCCCGTCACGGCGGTGAGGAGTTCGTCCTGCTGCTCCCCGGTGCCGACGCCGACCGGGCCGACGAGGTGGCGCGCGCGATCAGCGAGGAGATGGCGCGGCGGTCGCCACTCGGCGAGGTGGTGCTCCCGACGGTCAGCTTCGGCATCGCCCCTCTCGAACCCACGGCGAGCCTCGAGCGCGTGATCGAGCGCGCGGACGCGGCGCTCTACCGTGCGAAGGCGACCGGGCGGAACCGCGCGGTCCACTACGCCGGCGACCGGCACGACCCGGAGTGACGGCCGTGCGCGCGTCCACCCAGCCGCCGCAGGTCGTCTAGTCGGCAACGCACGGTCCTGCCGTCTGCATCACAATGACCTCGAGGAGGCGCGATGAGCTCGGTGGTGGTCGTCGGCTCGATCAATGTCGACGTCGTGATGCACGTCCCCGGCTTCCCCGTGCCCGGGGTGACCCTCCTGGCCGACCGCGTCGAGCGCTCGCCCGGTGGCAAGGGGGCGAACCAGGCGGTGGCGGCCGCTCGGTCCGGTGCGGCGACCCGCATCCTGGGAGCGGTCGGCGACGACGGCGACAGCGCGCCCCAGGTCGACGCACTGGTCGCGGCCGGGGTGGACGTGTCGGGGGTGGAGACCTGCTCCGGGCGGACCACCGGGACCGCGTTCGTGATGGTCGCCCCGTCCGGTGAGAACGCCATCGTGGTGGACGCCGGCGCCAACGGCCTCCTCGACCTACGTCGTGTCGTCGCCGCGCTGTCCGATCGCGGGACCACGGCCCCGGACGTCGTCCTCCTGCAGTCGGAGGTCGGCGCGGCGGTGGTCGACGCCGCGGCCGCAGCGGCGTACGAGCGAGGCATCCGGGTGGTCGTCAACAACGGCCCCTGGCTGCCCCTCGCGGCGGCGACGCTCGAGGCGGCGGACCCCCTCGTGGTCAACGAGCACGAGGCGGCCGAGGCCTGCGACGCGTCCGGCACGGAGGGCGCGGACCTGGCTGATGCCGTACGCCGGCGACACGGCTGCAGGTCGGTGGTGGTCACCCGCGGCGCCGAGGGGGCGTCGATCAGCGGCGCGGAGGCGTCGGCCCGGATCGCGGCGCTGCCGGTCGAGCGCGTCGTCGACACGACGGGTGCCGGGGACGCCTTCGTCGGGACGCTCGCTGCCGTGCTGGCGCAGGGCCGCAGCCTGAGGCGAGCTGTCGAGGAGGGCCAGCGCGCGGGTGCGGCGGTGGTGGCCCGGCTGGGAGCTCGCGGAGACCGGTGAGCAGCAGCTGGACGAACCGGTGCTGGCCGGCAACGGGTCCCGCCCACGAGCGACGGATGCGCAGGAACGGCGGAAGTAGGTCACCCGGACCGCGTCTGCTCTAGTAGGGTTCGATCCATGCCGCAGATGAGGATCCGTGATGCGGCGGCGTACCTGGGTGTCAGTGACGACACCGTGCGCCGCTGGATCGACAACGGCACGCTGCCCGCCACGGTCGACCAGGCCGGCCGCAAGGTCGTCGACGGCTACGAGGTCGCGAAGGTCGCGCGCCAGCACGCGTCGCCGCCGCCGTTGCCGGGAGGACTGGCGAGCTCTGCGCGGAACCGCTTCGTCGGTCTGGTGACGGACGTCCGTACCGACTCGGTGATGGCGCAGGTCGAGCTCCAGTGCGGGCCGTTCCGGGTGGTGTCGCTCATGTCCAGCGAGGCCGTCCGCGACCTGGGGCTGGAGCTCGGGTCGGTGGCGATCGCCGCCATCAAGTCCACGAACGTGATCATCGAGACTGCTCAGGAAGCATCATGAAGCGCTGGTGCACGACCCTGGCCGCCCTGCTGCTGGTCACCGCGACCGCTGCCTGCAGCGACGACGACGCCGACGCCGCTGACCCCGGCGGCGACGGGGGGACCACGCTCACGGTGTTCGCCGCCGCGTCGCTGACCTCCAGCTTCGAGCAGCTCGGCGAGAGCTTCGAGAAGTCCCACGAGGGCGTCCAGGTCGACTTCAACTTCGCGGGCTCCTCCGACCTCGTCGCGCAGGTCCAGAGCGGCGCCCCGGCCGACGTGCTCGCCTCGGCCGACGAGGCCAACATGGAGAAGCTCACGGCCGACGACCTGCAGGGCTCGGACCCGGAGCTGTTCGCCACCAACACCCTCGAGATCGCCACGCCCCCGGACAACCCCGCCGACGTGCAGTCCCTCGAGGACCTGGCCGACCCCGACATCAACCTCGTCATCTGTGCCCCGGAGGTGCCGTGCGGCGCCGCCTCCCAGTCCGTCGCCGAGGCCGCCGGGGTCACCCTCGAACCGGACAGCGAGGAGCAGTCGGTGACCGACGTGCTGGGCAAGGTCACCTCTGGTGAGGCCGACGCGGGCCTCGTCTACGTCACCGACGTGATCACAGCCGGTGACGCCGTGCAGGGCATCGAGCTCCCGGAGTCGGCGTCGGTGGTGAACAGCTACCCGATCGCCACGGTGGCAGGCAGCGAAAACGCCGACCTCGCCCAGGAGTTCGTCGACCTCGTGCTCAGCGACGAGGGCCAGCAGGTTCTCGCCGACGCCGGCTTCGGCCAGCCCTGAGGGGCTGAGCCTGACATGGCGCGGGTCCATCGCGACGTCGGGGTGCCGTCGTGGATCTTCGTGCCGGCAGCGGTGGGAGCAGCCTTCGTGCTGCTCCCGCTGGCCGCCATGGTCGCCCGGGTCGAGTGGGGCAGCTTCGTCGAGCTGATCACCTCCGAGTCGTCCCGGGAGGCGCTGCTCCTCAGCCTGAAGACCTCCACCATCAGCACCCTCGCCTGCATCGTCATCGGCGTTCCGATGGCCGTCGTCCTGGCCCGCACCGAGTTCCCCGGGCAGTGGTTCCTGCGCTCGCTCGTGCTGCTCCCACTGGTGCTGCCACCGGTGGTCGGGGGCATCGCCCTGCTGTACACGTTCGGGCGCCGTGGTCTGCTCGGGGAGACCATCGACGTGCTCGGCTTCCAGATCGCCTTCTCCACCACCGCGGTGGTGATGGCCCAGACGTTCGTCGCGCTGCCGTTCCTCGTCGTCAGTCTCGAAGGGGCGCTGCGCACGGCCGGGCGACGGTACGAAGTGGTGGCCGCCTCGCTGGGTGCGCGACCGACCACCGTGTTCCGGCGCGTCACCATCCCGCTCGTGCTGCCCGGCCTCGTGTCCGGAGCCGTGCTCTCCTTCGCCCGGTCGCTCGGCGAGTTCGGGGCCACCATCACCTTCGCCGGGAGTCTCCAGGGAGTGACCAGGACCCTGCCGCTCGAGATCTACCTGCGCCGGGAGACCGACGCCGACGCCGCGGTCGCGCTCTCGCTGGTGCTGGTCGTGGTCGCCGTCGTGGTCATCGGGTTCGCCCGGCAAGGACGAACGGCCCTGTGACGTTCACGTTCTCCGCGCACGTGCCCGACCGGGACGTCGACGTCGCCTTCACCGTCGCCCCCGGCGAGACCGTCGCGCTGCTGGGCCCCAACGGCGCCGGCAAGTCCACCGTGCTCGCCGTCGCTGCCGGGCTGATCCGCCCCGACAGGGCCGAGATCACGCTCGACGGTCGGGCCCTCACCGCCACAGGGGGCAGCGGCCGGCACGCCTGGGTCGCGCCGCACGACCGCGAGATCGCCCTCCTCGCCCAGGACCCGCTCCTGTTCCCGCACCTCTCGGTGCTCGACAACGTCGAGTTCGCCCCACGCGCCCGGGGCGTCGCACGCTCGCAGGCGCACGCGACCGCACGACACTGGCTCGACCAGGTCGGGGTCGCGGAGCTGGCCGACCGCAAGCCCTCCCAGGTCTCAGGAGGACAGGCCCAGCGCGTCGCCGTCGCCCGCGCGCTGGCAGCAGACCCCAGGCTGCTGCTCCTCGACGAGCCGATGGCCGCCCTCGACGTCGCGGTCACCCCGGCACTGCGCCAGACACTTCGCAGCGTGCTCGCCGAGCGAAGCGTCATCCTCGTCACCCACGACGCCCTCGACGCCCTGCTCCTCGCCGACACCGTCATCGTGCTCGACCGCGGCAGGATCGTCGAGCAGGGCCCGGTGGCCGAGGTCCTGACCCGACCCCGCAGCGCCTTCGCCGCCCGGATCGCCGGGCTCAACATCCTGCACGGGACCTGGCACGCCGATCGCGTGCAGACCCCTGACGGCGCCACCATCCAGGGCATGGTCGACGGCCCCAGCCCTGGCGACGGCGACACCGCGGTCGCAGTGTTCTCGCCCTCGGCGGTCTCGGTGTTCCGGGAGCCACCGGGCGGCAGTCCGCGCAACGTGCTCGCTGCGCGCGTCACCGAGATCGAGCCCCACGGTGACCGCATCCGCGTCCGCGCCGCAGGGCTCAGCGCCGACGTCACCGCCCAGGCAGTCGCCGAGCTGGACCTGGTCCCGGGCGCCGACGTCACCTTCAGCGTGAAGGCCACCGAGGTCGCCGTCTACCGCAGCTGACCGGGCGGTCCTCAGCCCCGGGTCGAACGACGGGCGACCAGCTCGGGGGTGAAGACGACCTGCTGGTGCAGGTGGTCGGGGTTGTCCGCCTCGTCGAGCACCAGCTCGGCCGCCCGGCGTCCGAGCTCCTGGCGCGGCTGGCGCACCGAGGTGAGGGGCACGGCAGCGGCAGCGGCGTACTCGATGTCGTCGTAGCCGACGATGGCCAGGTCTCCGGGCACCGAGAGACCGGCGGTGCTGAGCTGCTGGAGCAGGCCGAGGGCCAGCAGGTCGTTGGCGCAGAACGCCGCCGTCGGGCGTCGGCTGCTCGCGATCCCCATCACCCGCTCGCCCGCCGAGCGTCCCTCGGCGACCGTGAGGGCCTCGGTGCCGACCACGACCAGCTGGTCGTCGGGCAGGCCGGCGGCGACCCAGGCCTCGCGAGCGCCCGCGAGGCGGTCGCGCACCTGTCCGATCGTCTCCGGGCCGCCGATGAACGCGACCCGGGTGTGCCCGGCCTCCACGAGGTGCTCGACGGCGAGACGCCCGCCGAGGACGTCGTCGACCGCGACGGAGCAGAAGTGGTCGTCGTCGCGCGTGCGGTCCACGATCACCAGCGGCGTGCCGTTGCGGCGTACGTCGTCCAGCGCGGCGGCGTTCGGGTCGACGGGCGTGACGAGGATCCCCTGCACCCGCTGCTCGACGAGGTGCGCCAGGTAGTCGCCCTCGCGGGAGGCCCGGTTGCCGGAGTGGCACAGGAAGAGCGAGAGGCCGGCCGACTCGGCCGCGAGCTCCGCGCCCTGCGCGACGTCGGTGAAGAAGGGGTTGCGGGCGTCGAGCAGGACGTAGGCCAGCGTGCGGCTCCGCCCGGCGCGCAGCTGGCGGGCGGACTCGTTGCGGACGAACCCGAGGTCGCGCATGGCCTGCTCGACCTTCGCCCGGGTGGCGGGGGAGACGCGGTCGGGACGGTTGAGGACGTTGCTCACGGTGCCGAGCGAGACGTGGGCGAGGGCGGCGACGTCCTTGACCGAGGAGGCCTTCGCCACGGCAGCCCCTCTCGCACCAGCCGTCGTCGCGAGGGTCGCGCCGTGGCGTTGAAACGATTGTCGATCCGGAGCGTACGCCATCGCGGCCCCTCGCGTGGCGAGCCGACACCGGCCCACAAATGGCCCGCGGTGACGGTTGACAGGTGTGACGACCCTCACCTACCGTTCCGTTGAAACCTTTCAAACCGAGGAGCCACATGCCTGCCAGCAACGCCGCCGCACCGGTGCTCGAGCTGCGCGACGTCTCCAAGTCGTTCGGGCCCGTGGTCGCCCTGCGCTCCGGCAGCCTGCGCGTCGAGGCGGGCTCGATCCACGCCCTGGTGGGGGAGAACGGCGCCGGCAAGTCGACGCTGGTCAAGGTCGTCGCCGGCGTGCACCGCCGCGACTCGGGCACCTTCGAGCTCGGCGGCGAGGCCGTCGACTTCTCCTCCACGGCCGAGTCCAAGAAGTCGGGCGTCGCGGTGATCTACCAGGAGCCGACGCTCTTCCCGGACCTCTCGGTCACCGAGAACATCTTCATGGGCCGCCAGATCCTCACCTCGGGCCGACGCATCGACCGCGCGGCGATGTACGCCGAGGCGGAGCGGCTCTTCGACCGGCTCGGGGTGCGGATCGACCCCCGCCGTCCGGCCGAGGGCCTGTCGATCGCCGACCAGCAGATCATCGAGATCGCCAAGGCCATCTCGCTCGACGCCCGGCTGCTCGTCATGGACGAGCCGACCGCCGCGCTGAGCGGCGTCGAGGTCGACCGGCTGTTCGCCGTGGCCCGCAGCCTGCGTGACGAGGGCCGCGCGCTGGTCTTCATCTCCCACCGCTTCGACGAGGTCTTCGACCTCGCCGACACCGTCACCGTCATGCGCGACGGCTCCTACATCGACACCAAGACGATCGCCGAGACCACGCCGTCCGAGCTGGTCTCGCTGATGGTCGGCCGCGACGTCGACGACCTGTTCCCCAAGGTGGCCGCCGAGATCGGCGAGCCGGTCCTGCAGGTGCGCGGCCTCAGCCGCGCCGGCGTCTTCCACGACATCGACCTCGAGGTCCGCGCCGGCGAGATCGTCGGCCTGGCCGGCCTGGTCGGCGCCGGGCGCAGCGAGGTCGCACGAGCGGTCTTCGGCGTCGACTCCTACGACTCCGGGTCGGTCTCGGTGTCCGGCAGACCGGTCAAGGCCAAGGCCCCTCGCTCCGCGATCCGCGCCGGCATGGCGTTCATCCCCGAGGACCGCCGCAAGCAGGGCCTCGTCATCGACTCCTCGGTCACCCGCAACGTCGCCGGCGTCATCCGCAGCAGCATCGCGAAGGCCGGGCTGTTGACCTCCTCCATGGAGAACCGGGCCGCCGGCCCCTGGGCCGGACGCCTCGAGGTGAAGACCAGCGCGCTCGACATGACTGCGGCCACGATGAGCGGCGGCAACCAGCAGAAGGTCGTCATCGCCAAGTGGCTGGCCACCGATCCCAAGCTGCTGATCATCGACGAGCCCACCCGGGGCATCGACGTCGGCACCAAGGCCGAGGTGCACCGGCTGCTCTCGGAGCTCGCCGGGCAGGGCCTCGCGATCCTGATGATCTCCTCCGAGCTCCCCGAGGTCCTCGGCATGGCCGACCGCGTCGTCGTCCTGTGCGAGGGCCGGATCACCGCCGAGCTCGACCGTGCCGACGCCACCCCCGAGGCCGTCATGCACGCCGCCACCCACCACCTGGAGGACGCTCGATGAGCCACACCGACGTCGAGCGCCCGGACTCGGGCCACGACGGTGCCGACACCACCGAGGTGTCCGCGAGCGAGGCGCTGCTCGTCGAGCCGAGCCGGCTCTCCCCGACGCGCCGCGCGCTGACGACCGTGCTGCGCTCGCGCGAGCTGTCGATCTTCCTCGTGCTGGTGGCCGTCGTCGTGCTCGCGACCTCGAAGAACAACGGCTTCCTGTTCAGCAGCGACGGCTGGCGCAACTTCCTGCTCAACCCGTCGATCCTCGTGCTGCTCGCCGTCGGCCAGGCCGTCGTGATCATCACCCGCAACGTCGACCTCTCCGTCGGCTCGGTGATGGCGCTGACCGCCTACCTCACCGGGCGGCTGTTCATCGAGCAGCCCAACATCCCGATCGTCGCGGTGCTGGCGGCGTGCCTGCTGCTCGGCGCGGTCCTCGGCCTCGTCAACGGCGTGCTGGTGGCGTACGGCGGTGTGCCTGCGCTGGTCATCACGCTCGGCACGCTCTACATCTACCGCGGCATCATGCTCACCTGGGCCGGCAGCGACCGGATCAACGCCGGCGACCTGCCCCGCGAGTTCCTCCAGCTCGGCACCCGCTCGGTGCTCGGCGTGCCGCTCCTCACGATCCTCGCGCTCGTCGTCCTGGCGATCGTCGGCTACTACCTCTACACCGCCCGCGGTGGTCGCGAGCTCTACGCGATCGGCTCCGACCCGGACGCCGCGGTCCTCTACGGCCTGCCCGTACGCCGCCGCCTGCTCGCGGCGTTCGTGCTGAGCGGCGCGCTGGCGGGTCTCGCCGGCGCCCTCTACACCGCCCGCTACGGCACCGTGAGCTCGAGCGTCGGCCTGGGCATCGAGCTGCAGGCCGTCGCCGCGGCGGTCATCGGCGGCGTCGCGATCTTCGGCGGCAGCGGCACCGTGTGGGGCGCGGCGATCGGCGCCTTCCTGCTCGTGACCATCAACCGGGCCCTGCCCAGCCTCGGCATCGAGGACTTCTGGCAGCGCGCCGTCGTCGGCGCCCTGATCCTCGGCGCGATCGTGCTCGACCGCGTCCTCGCCGTCAGACAGGCCCGCAAGCTCGCCGAATCGAGGGACCACTCATGACGACCACCCAGTCCCCGGCTGCGCCGACCCGCACGTACGCCGACTACTCGGCGCCGCTGTGGCGACGCTGGCTCCTGACCCGCGAGATGGCCGTCATCGCGCTGACCGTCGCGGTCTTCGTCTACGCGACGATCAACGTGGACAACTTCGACGGCCCGCTGACCGTGAAGTTCCTCCTCCAGGACATCGCACCCATCCTGCTGATCGCCCTGCCGATGACGCTGATCATCATCACCGGCGAGATCGACCTGTCGGTCGCGAGCATCATGGGCCTGAGCAGCGTGCTGCTCGGCGTCTTCCACGACGGCGGCATGTCGATCCCGGTCGCCGCGGTCCTCGCCCTGCTGGCCGGGCTGGCGTGCGGCGCCCTCAACGGCTTCCTCATCGCGTACGTCGGGCTGCCGTCGCTCGCCGTCACCATCGGCACGCTCGCGCTCTTCCGCGGCATCGCCGTCGGCCTGCTCGGCACCACGGCCATCACCGACTTCACGGACACGTGGTCCGACCTCGCGACCAACACGATCGGCGAGTCACGGATCCCGCTGGTGATGATCCCCTTCGCGGTGCTGACCATCGCCTTCGTCGTGCTGCTGCACTTCTCCACCTTCGGGCGCGGCATCTACGAGATCGGGCTCAACGACGAGGCGGCCCACTTCACCGGCGTCAACGTCGCCCGGACCAAGTTCATCCTCTTCGTCCTCTCGGGCGTGGTGTCCGCCTTCGCCGGCATCTACTTCACCCTGCGCTACGGCTCGGCCCGCGGCGACAACGCCACCGGCTACGAGCTCCAGGTGATCGCCGCTGTCCTCCTCGGCGGCGTCTCGATCTTCGGCGGCCGCGGCCGGCTGCACGGCGTGCTCGCCGGCGTCGTGCTGATCGGCGTCATCTCCAGCGCCCTGCGCCTGGAGAGCGTGACGGTCAACGTCACCAACATCATCGTCGGCCTGCTGCTCGTGGCCTCGGTGATCCTCCCCAGCGTCCTTGCGTGGACCTCGTCGAGGTTGCCCCGCAAGGCAGCGACTCCTCCGGAGTCGAGCCCCACCCCGAACGCCGCATCCGCCGGCGTCTAGGAACCCGAAAGGCAGACCCACCATGAAGTTCCACACCCGGCGGCCGATCGCTCTGGCTGCGATCATCCTCACCGCCTCCGCGGCGCTCACCGCGTGCGGCGGCGACGACAGCGGCGACAGCGGCTCCGACAGCAGCAGCGACGGCGGCGAGCTCAGCATGACGATGCTGCCGAAGAACCTCGGCAACCCGTACTTCGACACCAGCACCGCCGGTGCCGAGGCAGCGGCCGAGGACCTCGGTGTCGAGATCGAGGAGGTCGGTCCCGAGACCGCCAGCCCCGACGCCCAGGTGTCCTACATCAACACCGTCGCCCAGCAGGGCAAGGACGCCCTGATCCTGTCGGCCAACGACCCCGAGGCCCTCTGCGACGCGATCGACGAGGCCCGCAGCGCCGACGTCAAGGTGATCACCTTCGACGCCGACACCAACCCCGACTGCCGCGACCTGTTCATCAACCAGGCCACCGCCGAGGGC